>JAAKFW010000062.1 GCA_011064905.1 Candidatus Anoxychlamydiales bacterium
AATCAATAAAAGGATTAAGAAAACAGGCTGCATGGGATGAAGATATTTTAAAAGGAATTTTAGATATGGCAAGTTAAAATTTTAATGAGGTAGCCCTGGTGAAATACCTTTTAAAAAATATCTAAAACTTAATAAAAGTGAAGAGAAATTATCTTTCCAGCAGTTTGTAGAAAAAGAGATGATAAGTTTTGAGAATTTTTTAAATAATTATGTGGTGAAATCCTTAATTGAGGTCTATCCCACAAAGTATGAAACCCTTGCTGAGGCTTGGTATGGTAAATTCTGTGAAATAAAATATGAAAATTATGAAAAGCAGATAGATATTAATACTCATGACTTATCTTTTAAGGAGTTTAAAAACTTACATTGCAAAACCATAAAAGACTTTGAAAAAAATAGCTATGCTAGAATTTATGTAGATGATCTCATAAAAGGAAAAAATGAAACGGAAGCGGAATATGATTCTTTATATAAGAGTGAATTGGAGAAAGCTTATAAGCATTATTGTGAATCTAAGTACGAGTGGTATAAAACTTCCGATAAATACGGTCCTTTTACATGTGAGCTTCCTTTCGATCTAACTTCTTAAAGTAGATTAAATAGCTTTCAAACTCTCTTCTAATGAATTATCAGAAGAACCAACCTCTTTAAACCCTTTAATCACTCCTTCCCAAAATCCTTTATTTTCTAAAATCCCCTTCAGATAATCTGTTAAGCCTGCAGATTTAAAAATAGCTGCAATTAACTCTTGAGTTGGAAAACCAGTTTTATTACTTATATTGTTAAATTGCATCGAAGCAACATTGGTTTTTTTTGTCTTATTGAAATCAAGACCCAACCCTGTAATTGCCACATCCATATTTTTAAGACTCAATGTTTTAAGTATCATCTCTTTTTTAGACGCGCTTTTCTTCTCTTTTGCACTTATATTATCAATGATGGTTGTCCAATTATTTTTAGTGCAGAGCGGATTTGAGCATTCAACATCTAAATTTATATCTTGAACTAAGATACTATCAACGATAGATGGCGAAGACATAAGCTCAGAAAATGAGTAGTAAACCTCAATCTTTTTAGCTATAAAAGCATATTTATTTTTAGATCCTTTTGGATTTTTTATTCTAAAGTTTTTTATCTCCATCTTTTTTGTGGAAACAGCAATATTCGACATTGACACATCTGTTTTTAACTTACTTGATAGATAAGATGCTATAATTGGGGTTTTGATTACCCAAACGACCACAACTATTAATATTATTGCAAATAAAGCTATAAACCATGGGGAATGTTTCCTCATAACTCTCTCTCCTATATTTATCTTTCTATTTTTATATATGAACAATTTGTGTTTTTTTTTAAATACTTATAAGATAAAAAAAGAAAAACACAAGGTTTTTATATGAAAAAGTTTTTTATTCCATTCTTCTCTCTTATAATAATTATCGTGATTATAGGCTTTGTTACTTGGTTTAACATCCCAAATATTCTAGCTCATATGCTCACTAAGGAGTTTAATGTTCCGGTATCTGTACAAAACGTTACTATTACCAAAAAGCATTTAAAAATTGATGATTTAAATATTGGCACACCGAAAGGCTCAAAAACTGATAGCTCATTTTTTTCTAAAAAAATTGATGTTAGCTCATCTTTATCGCAAGTTAGGGCAGAGACTCTAACTATAGATTCATTCACTCTTACTAATAATATCATTGGAGTAGAATTTTATAACTCATCTGGATCTAATAATAATTGGACAACCCTTATGAACACTCCATCAAAATCTAAAAAAGAGACAAAAAGAAAGTATCTGATTAAGAAATTGACTCTTTACAACATAACAGTTGCGTTAACCAAAGAAAATGGTCAAAAACAGAGCTTTCCAACGATCGATAAGCTAGAATTTTATAACATTACTGATGAAACGGGATTTCCTATAGATGAAATCGAAAAAGCAATCGCACAAGCTGTTTTAAAATCAGTATTCGGGAAATTTAATATACTTCATCTTTTAGAAAAAGTTCCAGGGGTAAATATCATTGAAAAAGCTATACCGATACTTTAAGAAATTCTATCAATAAAAAAAGGGAAGATTTGAAAAAATCTTCCCTTTTATACTTACTTAACTTAAAAATATTAAAAATCACATCTAGCACTCAGAGTTAATCCATGTAGGAAAAGATCGCCTGGTTTAACTTGAACAGTTGCAATAGTTGCATTAGAAACTACAGTTTTTTCTTGAGCATATCTACTCATATAATTAGTATGAGAATATTTTTGACCTTCATAAGAAATAGCAAAATCTGCATGCCATTTATTTTGACAAAAATATGATCCCCAAGCAAAACCAATTTGTACTTCAGTAACATCTCGTAAAACATTTTGTTTATCTTTATTTAATGTATAGTTAAGCACATCTACTGTATCTGTTCCTGAACCTTCATTTTCACTACCTGATCCAGTAGTTTCATTTGAACTAAAAAGTAAATTATAAGCACCATGACCAAAGAAACTAAATCCTTTATAAAGTATCCATTTCGCATCTAATCCCAATCTAGGACCAACTGCCCAAGAATCATTTTTAAAATTCCCAAAAAATGGAATATTTTGGTATGTAAAATTAAAATCATATCTTTGATCTAACCAATGAACACTACCACCAAAAAATGGCCTAAAAATTAAATTGGTACCTACATAACATGACCTGGCAAGTTCTAAATCAATTTTATCTAAATCTGTAGACCAAGCACCTGTTATGCCTCCATTAAAATTCCCAAAAGTATAACCGTTAAACCCCGCCATAAAAAAAATAGTTTGAAAAGTATTACTAGAGGAACCACTAGGGACAAAAGTAGTTGAAGTGGATGAGTGAAAACGGGTATATTGAGCGTATAGATCCCAATTATCAAGATTTAGGTTATGACCTAACCCTACTTTAAAACCCGGTTTGTACTCAGTGTTTAACTTAATAATCTCATATTCTTGAGGATCTAAAGTCCCAAATCTAACAATACCTAAATCCAATTGATCTCCCAAAGCTTCCCAGTAAATAAAACTAGCTGTGATAAAAGCATCAAGCCCTTCACATACATCAATTCTACCTGGAGCATTATAAGCTTTTGGAAGATCACTCTCACAAATAGCATATCCCTGATTATAGGCTTTTTTTGGCTCCTTTACTATAGAACATGGCTCACATGGATCTGAGCAAGTATCTTGAACTTCTTCTAATAAAGGCTCACATAACTTAGCATCTTTTGGCGTAGGCGCTATTTCGCTAATTGAATCCTCGTGTTTTCTTCCATAAAGAAACATGCTTATTAATGCAAAAATTGGTAGCATCCAAAGCATTTTCCTAAATAATCTCATAATTTTACCTTGTTTATATAATATCCTGTCTTATTATTTTGCATAATACACAATGCAATTAATTTGCAAACACTATTATAAAATATTATATTTCGATGCTTATATGCTAAATAAACTGATTACAAAGGACAGCCTAAAATTACTTTAATTTGAAAGCTACTATTAAAAATCAAATCTAGTAGTTACGCTAAGACCATGCAAGAAAAGATCCCCCGGTTTAACTTTGTTAGCCTCTAAGTTATTTTGAGAGGCATATGACATATAATTTGTATGAGAATATCTTTGAGCTTCATAAGCTGCTGATAAATTTAAATGCCACTTATTATGCGTAAAATATGATCCCCAACCAAACCCTAACTTAAACTCTTCAACATTCCTTAGAATGTTCTCATCAACCTTTTTTATATTATATGGAACTAAATTTTCATTTCCTGATCCTGAAATTTCATTTTCTGCATAAAGCAAACTAAGGGCAATATGACCAAAAAACTTAAATCCTTTGTATAAAAACCAATTTGTTGAAAACCCAATTCTTGGTCCTATACTCCAGGAATCATTTTTAGTTGAAGAGCTATATAATTGAGTAGTTCTCAAACTTAGATCATATCTTTGATCTAGTCTATGTCCTGAGAGTGATATAAATGGTCTTGCAATTAGATTCCTACCTAAATAGTACGATTTCCCTAACTCTAAATCAATTTTATCTAAATCAACTTTCCAAGTTGATTTTATGTCAGTAGTTATAGTTGATAAGGTAAATTGACTTACATTTGTGTGAAACCAAGAAGTATAAAAATCACCAGTTTTACCACTTGGATCAAATAATGTATTTTTAGTTTTATGTACTCTTGTATATTGAGCGAATAAATCCCAATCATTTCTTTTAATGTAAGTTCCAACTCCTACTTTAAATCCTGGCTGATAATCCGTTTTAAATTTAAGAATCTCAAATTCTTGTGGAGTCGGAGAAGTAATATTTACAGTTCCCAAATCTAGTTGATCTGAAAGCTCCTCAAAATAGATAAAATCCGCAGTTATAAAACTTTTAATTCCCCCGCAAATATCTATTCTACCTGGAGCATTATATCCTATCGATAGCTCCTCTCTACAAATTTGTTCATCTTGAATATAGTTTTGATTTTCACTCTCCCCTACAGAATAATCACATATCAGCTCTTTGATAGGGTCATCTTTTTTTTCGACTAATCTTTGAGCTTCACTTGGGAAAGATTCTTTTTTTCTGCCATTTAAAAACACGCCAACTAAAAAGAAAAAAAATACGTATAATATAAGTTTATTAGAGAATCTCATATTTTATTAGATGATAATTCACGTCCCCCTAATCTTTTGCATATTACATAAACGAATTATTATTCAATTATTATCTAAAAAAATGTGAATTATTTATATTTATTAAAAACTACAGAGAAAAATCATGAAATTAGATCATATTTTATTTAGAATTATTAAAACTCAAATCTAGCCGCAATCGTTAATCCATGTAGGAAAAGATCTCCAGGATTTACTTCGTTCGCCTCTAGGTTAATTTGAGACACATATGACATATAATTTGAATGCGAATATCTTTGAGCTTCATATGCTAGAGATAAATTAAAATGCCATTTGTTACTCGTAAAGTAAGCACCCCAACCAAAACCTATCTTTAGTTCTTCAACATCTCTTAAAATGTATTTATCGACCTTCTTCAGGTTATATGTAATTAAATTTTCATCTCCTGATCCTGAAATTTCATTTTCTGCAAAAAGCAAACTTAGAGCTACCTGGCCAAAAAGATTGAATTCTTTATAGAAAAACCAGCTTGTCGAAAAACCAATTCTTGGTCCTATACTCCAAGAATCATTTTTAGTTGAAGAACTATATAATTGAGTAGTTGTCAAACTTAAATCATATCTTTGATCCAATCTATGAGAAGATAAAGAGATAAATGGTCTAGTTATAAGAGAACTGCCTAAATAATTTGATCTACCAAGCTCTAGATCAATTCTGTCTAAATCAACTTTCCAAGTAGATTTTATATCACTAGTTATAGTTGATAAGGGAAGTTGACTTACATTTGTGTAAAACCAAGAAGTATTAAAAGTACCTGTTTTACCACTGGGATCAAATAATGTATTTTTAGTTTTATGTAGTCTTGTATATTGAGCGAATAAATCCCAATCATTTCTTTTAAAGTAAGCTCCAACCCCTACTTTAAATCCTGGCTGATAGCCCGTTTTAAATTTAAGAATCTCAAATTCTTGTGGAGTCGGAGAAGTAATATTTATAGCTCCCAAATCCAATTGATTTTCAAGCTCTTCGAAATAGATAAAATCTGCAATAATATAACTCTTAATTCCCCCACAAACATCAATTCTACCTGGAGCATTATATCCTATTGGTAGATCATCTCTACAAATCTGCTGTCCTTGCATATAACTACGATTTTTAGACTCTTCTATACGCAGCTTACCTAATAATCGCTTTTGAGATTGACACTTACTACAGTAGCTATCTTGAGAGATTTTTACTTCTTCTATATTCAAATCCTTTTGAACTTCATTTTTTGATATTATACTTTGAGATTGATCTAAAATTGGCTTAAGTTGGTATGAACCGTTTATTAAATACTTATTTAAAAAATTTATCAATTCAATTTGCAATTTAGCAGGATTAAAAGAACTCTCTTCTATCATTTTTACAATTTCATCATCTGCTTTTTCACTTAAAGACTTAGACGGTTCAATCATATTGAATAAAATATTTTGATTTTCATCTTGAGTTTCCGGTCTATTAGACTCGTTTAAATCTATTTTCTCTGATATCTCATTTTGAACCTCTTCTATTAATAAATCAGCTGCCTCTAACGAATCTAGAGTTTCACTCTCAGATGATTCTATCAAAGAGTCTTCAACATCTACTAATTGATCTTGTATTTGCTCTAATAAAGGCTTGTTCTCATCGAAGATCTCTTCAACCTCACTTTGAGATAATTGTATTAATGGCTCATCATCTTCTATAATCAAAGATGACTCTTCTTGATATACTTTATTTTTTTGTCTTTTATATAAAAAATTTGACGTTAAAAAAAATGAAAATATAGCGATAACAATCAAAATAGTTGAAAAGTTAAATGTTTTTCTTTTCTTATTTTCTTTTTTACTATTTATCTTAGTTTTTTTGTTTAATTTTATCTTGGACTTTTTAATATTTTTCTTACTAGATTTTCTTTTGAGAGGCTCTTCTTTCAGTTTTTTCTTTTTCTTTCTTATGGATTTTTTGTTCGTTTTTTTATCTGTCTTTACTTTTCTTTTAGTTTTAATTTTCTTATGAAATTTTTTAGTGTTTTTCTTGCTAGGTTTTCTTTTATTTTTTATGTTTATTGATCTTTTCATAATTACTACATTAGATCTATTTGTACCCTTAATTAAATCATTAATGAATACAGTAATTATTTGTCAATAATATTATAAATTTCAGATTAGAGAAAACTTCTCCATTAGAAATCACATTTACAAAAATAAGGAGTAATAAAAATGCAGAAAAAAAAAGGGAAGATTTTTAAATCTTCCCTTTAGAATAAATGAGATTTAATTTCTAAAATTAGAAATCAAATCGAGCTGTTAGAGTTAAACCTTGAAAATAAGTATCACCTGGATTTACTTCTAATGCACCTAGAGCAAGTTGAGAATAGTAGCTCATATAGTTAGTATGAGAATATCTTTGAACTTCATAAGCAACTGACAAATCCATATGCCATTTGTCGCTTGTGAAGTAAGATCCCCAACCAAGTCCAATTTGCAACTCTTCAACATCGCGAAGATTAATCTCTTCAACTTTTGTTGTAGTATATGCAGTATCAGCTTCTGTTGAATTTCCTGACATATCATTCTCTGAATACATCAAAGCAAAAGCTCCATAACCAAATAGTCTGAAACCTTCATAGAAAATCCATTTTGTTTCTAAACCAAATCTAGGACCAATTGCCCATGATTTGTTTTTATAGAAAACATCATAAAGACCACCACCAGAAGTTTGATTATCTGTTAGTGTTAATCTATAGTTTTGATCCATCCAATGTCCTGACGCTCCAACAAATGGAGTTGTGATTAGATTTGTACCTACATAAAAAGCACGGCCTAATTCTAAATCAATTTTATCTATCTCCACTTTCCAAGAGCCTTTTACTCCCAAAGGAATGTCAGTAAAGCTAAACGCACTCGCATTACTAATATCTTGTAGATACCAACTTGTATAAAATATACCAGTTGCACCTACAGTTGGTACAAAAGATGAACTATTAGTTCCATTTAGTCTTGTATATTGAGCAAACAAATGCCAATCATCATGACTAAAATGAGTACCTAATCCAATTTTAAATCCTGCTTCATAACCAGTTGTCAATTTTATAGCTTTAATAGTATCAGGTGTATCAGTAACTGTTATTGCTACCCCTAAATCTAATTGATCTCCAAGTGGTTTCCAATAAATAAAACTAGCTGTGACATATGCGTCTATACCATCACAGATATCAATTCGTGCAGGAGCGTTATATGCTTTAGGAAGAGCTCCTTCACATATTTCATATCCTTGCTCGTACGGTTTA
>JAAKFW010000063.1 GCA_011064905.1 Candidatus Anoxychlamydiales bacterium
CTGAATTATCTAAAGTTTGATCTGTAATTGTTCTGTGAATTTCAAAAATTAAATCCTTAGAAAGAGGCAATTCCTTCCATTGTCTAATCTTTTGCATTGCGTAATAATTATTCAAAATCATTTGTTCACTTTTATTTCTTGGAGCTCTTCCGGATCTCAGCATTTCTTTAGCTACTCTTCGAGTCGTAGCAGCTCCTTCAATTTGACTAGAAGTAAGCTTCTTGAATAAGAGAACGCACTAGATATTGATCTCGAGTTTGAGGATTGATAATAGCTTCTGGAGCTTTTATTATTCCCCCCTGTACCAAGATCTATTTGATGTAACTGTTCGAGTACACTATCTGTAATATCTATGCATTTAATTGATTGTTAATAGATTACATCTGAATAATTTTAAAATATCATTTTTTAACTACCAAATTGGTAGATTTTGGCAGTAAATTGGTAGTAAGGATATTTTCATAAAATTTTAACTTTTAAAAAGAAAAAAAAACAAAAAATCTTATATATTTCAGTAGTAATTGAAATAACTTCTCTTTGAAATTAATATTGATCTTATGTAATTATAAGATAGAATTTCAATTAGAGTTTTTATGATTTCAAGAAATGATCCATGTTGGTGTGGAAGCAAGAAAAAATTTAAAAAATGCCATTATCCTCAACCTAGATCCAATAGCGACCTTCACAAAACATATCTAAAAGACTATGGAATTATCATAAAAAATAAAATACAAGTAGAAGGTATTAAAAAATCTTGCAAGATCGCTGCTAAAATATTGGACAAGCTATGCAAAGCTGCTAAAGAAGGGGTTACTACATTAGAGCTAGATGATCTTGCAAATGAGCTGCACAAAAAATATGGAGTTATACCAGCTCCTTTAAACTACGGCTCTCCCCCATTTCCTAAAAGCATTTGTACATCTCTAAATGATGTTGTATGCCATGGAATACCCGATAAGACTAAATTAAAAGATGGAGACATCATAAATATCGATGTAACCTGTATATTAGATGGATACTACGGCGATACATCTCGTATGGTGATGATAGGAGAGGTTGAAGAAGAAAGAAAAAGAGTTGTAGCCACATCTTATCAGTGTTTGATGGAATCCATTAAAATTTTAACACCCGGCATTAAAATATTTGAAATTGCAAATATCATTGAAAAAACAGCAAAAGAAAAAAACTGCTCAGTTGTAAATCAATTTGTTGGCCATGGCGTTGGCGTTGGATTTCATGAACCACCTCAAATACCTCATAATTATAACAATATTCAAATACCTTTAGTTCCTGGAATGATTTTTACAATAGAACCGATGATAAATGCTGGAGTAAGAGAATGCGAAGTTGACAGCGATGATAAATGGACAGCAAAAACTATCGATTCAAAAGCATCTGCTCAATTTGAGCATACGATATTAATTACAGAAAATTCTCATGAAATTTTAACTACACTTTAATAGAGAAGATTTGGCTATAGGGCCCTTTGATCTTCTTTTTGAGAAGCAGCCTTTTTCTCTATTAACTCTCCTAGTAGATTTTGTAGGTTTAAATTTTCTTCTTTATAAACCTTTAGCTCACTAGCTATTAAATCTAAATCTTTTAAAAGAGCTTTTTCATTTTCAGAGAGATCTTTAAAATCGTCATTTTTCTCTCTTTGAACTGCTGTTAATTTCTCATTTACTGAGAAAAGCTCTTGGCGAGTGTTGTGTAAAACGAGTTGCTTGTCTTGGAATTGATCTTTTAGCTGAGAATATAGAGAATCTAACTTTTTAAATTCTTTAAGTTTATTTTCATATTCTTTTAATAGCTTTTCATCAGTAATATTTTCAAAGCTTGCCTTTTTAGAGTCTTTTTCAGCTCTTTGTTGTTTTAACTTTTCTATCAAAGATTCTTGTTTTAAAACTTTTTCATTAAGAACATCAATTTCGTGAATGCTTTTTTCAGTGTTTTGAAGTTTCAATTGAAGTGTTTTTATAAATGTTTCTTTTTGATTTAAGCTATCTTTTATATGTTGTATATCTTCATTACTTTTATTAGAGTTATGAGTGTTATTTTGAAGCTCTTGTATAAAAGTCTCTTTTTCATCTAGCTTTTGATTTAAAACATCAATATCTTCTATGTTTTTAGCAAAACCTTTAAGGTTTAACTCAAGCTCTTTTATAAAATTATCTTTTTGATTTATTTTTAAATTTAAACTCTCAACTTCTTGAATATTGTTATTAGAGCTTTCTAGAGAGTTTTCTAAAATTTTTATTTTTTGTATTTTCTCATTTAACTGAATTAAAATTTTATCTTTTTCTTCTTTTTGATTTTGAAGATGCAGCTTTAGCTCTGATAGTTCTTTTTGAAAGTTTTGGTTATTTTCTTGTAAGAATTCTTCATCTTTCAAGTAAGAGAGCTTTTCATAAAGCTCATCTTGTATAATTTTAAGATCATCGATCTCTTTAACTTTTAGATCTAGCTCATTTAAAAGATAATCCTTTTTTTGAATGCTTTCTTTAAGCTCACTTTTTATCGTTTCATTTTCTTTAAAAAAAAAGTTTATTTTTTGATCTTTTTTATCTAAATCTACATTTAAAATACTTAAATTATCTTGAAGATTTCTTTCGGTATTTTCAAAGATTTTTTGTCTTTCAAAAAGCTCGTTTTTAAGATTTATTACGTCTTTATCTAAAGTAGAAGATCCTTTTACAATAAAGGTTTTTATCTCATCTAATCCAAAAGCTGTTGTAATAAGCCCCAGTGCAATAGATAGCTCTAAGCCTAAATTCCAAAGATGAAAAGTCTCTAGGTTGACTTGAACATAAAAACTATAAAAAATTAACAAAGCAAGAGATATATAAAGACCTTTAAATCTAAAGCGATAACACAAAAAAAGTGAAGCAGCTGTTATTATACACAGCTCAAAACTAGCAAGCGCTATTGTCAAAAGCAAAAAAAACGGGCCTAATAAAACCCAAAACTTTAAATTGTTTTCAAACTTTTCATCTATCAAAAATATCTTTTTTAATACCTGCTGCATGCTTGCCTTTTAGTTTTGTTTTTCCACCCTCTTAAAATTTGCTAAATAAAAGAGATCTTTTAACTAGCAAACTAACTTGAGAGTTTTTCATTTTAATCTTTCAGCTCTCTTAGTTTTATATTTATTTCTTTTGATCTATTTTTTCCAGAAAATCTTTTTTAATGATTTTTTTTTATCTTTTTTATAGATCGATTAATTTCTAAAAATTATCTTTCGCCCCATCCATTTGGGAGTCAAAAACATCTTGAGCCCCATCTACTAAATATGAAGCTAAATTTTCATCTCCCGAATAATTTAGCTCGACATTCATTTTTCCATCCTGCGATGGCGGTGAGCATGTTATTAAAACATAACACGCATTATTTTTCTTCAGGTTTTTTTTGATATCTTCTAAATAAAACCCTTTTTTCTTTTTCTTTTTGTAAATTTTAACGGCTGCTTTCACTAGCATCTCTTTTTTGGTAAACTATATAACATTTCATGACATATTGGATAATATTTTTGCAAATACTTTTGTAATAATCGCTGTTTACTCTTCATTTTCAACTATAGCAATGCGATTATTTGAAATTTTTATATACCTTTTTTTAGCGAACAAATTAGTCTCTATGAATAGAAAATCCAGCTTGTGGATAAGTTTCATAATAAAATCCTATTATCTTCTAAAAAAAATTACTAAAAAATTAAATTATTGAAAAAAAACTACTTTACAAAAAAAATACAACCATTTAAAAATAACGAGATTTAAAATTTATATTAAGGAGGAGCAAATGAGTATAACTGCAGTAACTGATGCAGCTGTAGCAATATGTGATGGTATAAAACTTTTAGAGAGTATCGGAAAATCTTATACCTATGAGGAACTCAGATGGCAACACATATTTTCATCTGTAAATCGATTAGCAATGTTATCGTTAAATATCGGATCAAAAGTTGGCAAAGTAAAAAAGATTGATCCTGACAAAATAACTATGTTTAAAACTGGAGAATTTCTAACTCGAATAGCAGATATTCCTTTTAGATTCGCTGAGTTTTTCCAAGACTATGAACATGAAGATCCTTCTCTATTTAGATTTTGCGAAAAAACAATTATAGCACCTTTTTCAGGAATCATAGCAAATGTGTGTGAAATGGTTATTACCAATGAAGAGCAATATCTAAAAGAATACGAAAAAAAAGGCGAAGAGGTAAAACGGCCCATCTATGGGGAAGACCCAGATACAGAACTCAGAAAAATAGTAGGTTACAAATCAGTAGATCCAAAAGAATGTAAAGAAACTATCGATACCGCTAGAGAAACTCAAAAGATTGCTAGTACTATAAAAGTAACCACTGATGCAGGAATAAAAAATATAATATCTACTTCAAAAAAACTTTATGAAGAACTACATACATATTTAAGATTCAGAAATAGCCTAAAACTTAGAGACGATGACTCTGAAAGTGATAGTAAAACTGTAGATTTACTATCTTCAGAAATGATTCCAATGCCACTACAAGATGATAACATTTTCAAAGTTTGGACATGTGCTATTACCCATATGTCAGTTAGAGACCCAGTTGGAGACCCAACTACTAAAGACCATGCTGGTAGACTAGTTGTTACATTATATGAGAGACGATTTATTTATAGATGGCTATCAGCTCATCCTACATCACCTATCTCACGACAACCATTATCTAAAACAGCCTTAATTGAAAAACCTGCATTAAAATCTTTGATAGAAAATCGTTTAAGATTTCATGAAAAGCATTTAAAAGATTATCTAGCAGGAGAAGAAGGAGCATTTAATTTTGATTTAGATGCAGCTATAGATCCTATCTTACAAACAAATGCAGATGTAGAAAATTCGAGTTAGTTAAAAAAAAGTTAACCCTGAAATAAAATTGTATTAATTTATATAAGAAGGAGAAAAAATAAAATGTCATTTGCAAAAAATTTATGTAGCAATCCACTTTATTCAATGCCCAAAAGTTTGAATTGTCTAACAACAAACCCACTCTCAACAAATGTATGTAGCGGTCTACTTTATGCAGTTCCAAGGACTTTGAATTATTTAACAACAAAGCCTCCCTCAACAGATACAAAAATATATAGGGTTAGAAATGAAGCCTTTGAGTGGTCTCAAATTTTCATAAAAAATTTTGGCAAAGAAAATTGGAATTTACTTATGGATTTAGCGATTGATAATGCTTGGCTTTCACATCTTGCAATTTCATTTTTATTAAAAAATAATACAACTGCTCTTAATATAAAAAAAATAATTTTAATGGGACTTACTTATCTAGGTGTTGGTTCTACTATCTGGCTGACTAGATTAGCTATAGTTAAAGGATTAAAAACTATTGGCATAAAAGATGTTCAAATTTTTAATCCCAGAACTTTAAAAAGATAAACTAAAAAATATATACAAGCTGTCTTTTAAGATTCTTCTAATAACATCTTCTATTTTATCAATCAAAACAAGTCTCTCGTTTGTTATACATCTCGGGAGTGAAGATTAAAAAAACCTTTTACAATAAATCTCCAAGTTTTAGAAAGTTTTTTACATGAAAAATTTTTTAATAAATCAAGAAAGAGCTTCTTTAACAAAACAACATAAAGAGGAAAGAGACGGTCGAGTTAGAGACCGAATAAAAGGTGTTTTATTGAGAGATGAAAGCTGGACTTGGATGCAAATATCTCGTGCATTACTTCTTTTTGAAGAGATGCTGCGAAAACACCTAGCAGATTACCAAACTTCAAAAAAGCTTAAACCTGAAAATGGGGGTTCAAAAGAGAAACTCTCTTTTAAATAAAGTCAAAACTAATAGCTCACTTACACTCTCATACTTATCTTTATACCAAAGATATCGCTGCTTATGTAGAGTCTCGAGATAGTTTATAGCGTAGCTGCCATGTGTGATTGGTTAAAAAGAAACAATTTTTCATATAAGAAACCTTCTATAGTTCCTGGAAAAGCCAATAAAGAACTTCAAGAAGTATGGATAGCTGAGTATTTTAAATTTAAACAAAATTTAAAACCTGATGAAACAATTTGTTTTGGTGATGGAGCACATCTCATACGCGATTCACAGCTTTCATATGGTTGGATCAAATAAAGGATTTAGAAAAGAGATTTGTTCAAATACAGAAAGACAAAGACTTAATATTTTAGGAGCTGTTGATATTATAGTGGGAAAGCTTCATTTTCAATAAGGTCCGATCTTAAATGCTCAAGTAACCATTTCATTTTTGGATAAAATAGAAAAAGCATATCCAACAAAAAGAAAAATTCATATTTTTTTAGATAATGCTAGATATTACAAAAACCAAGCGGTAAAAAACCATTTAGAAGAATCTAAAATACAGCTTCATTTTCTGCCACCTTATAGTCCTAATTTAAATCCCATAGAAAGGCTATGGAAATGGTTAAAACAAAGAGTGATTTATAACACTTATTAAGAATATTTTAATGACTTTAGGCAAGCGATTTTTGACTTTCAGAGTAGTGTTTCAAACATTGACCCACTATCAATTTTAGGACAGGAGTTTTCAAAAAAAGCAAGAGACTGTTTTCAGGCTACTGGCGCTCCTTTACCCAATCCTTGAACTCTTAGGTGTATATTAATTCGGAGATCTTGCCAAAAGGTTTTTTTACAAAAAAACTATTCATTTTACTTGTTAATAACAATAAAATTATATAGTATTTAAAATTTTATTTTAATGGAGCTAGAGGAAAATATGGGTTATTTTGATGTTTTTGTATGGATTACTAAAGGAGTACAGTTTTTTCAAGCCGCAAAAGATATTAACGATACCTGTAGGGATGAAAATTTATCAACAACTCAAAAAGCAACCAGAATAGGAGCAGATTCATTGTTTATGGTTGCCCAAGCGGCTGAAATAGGAGCAGGTGCAAAAGAAAAGTCTTCAGATAAATTAAAATTTGGAACAAGAATAGCAGCAGGCACTACTGATGTTGTTAGACAGATTGCTCAAGAAGGTTTAGGAGTAGATACTCTATGCACTATTGCTTATAGAGCTGCAGATGTAGCAGATGGCTCAATTGAAACCGGTTATTCTGATAAGGAAAAACTGGAAAAATATATTGATGCTTTAAAAGCTGCTGGTACAATATTATCCAATCGAGTCTTATTAGGAAATACAGCTGAAGTTGCATGTTCATTTACTAAAAATATGGTAAGAGATATCAGAAACAAACTAAAATCAAATCCTGAATTTGTAAAAGCTAAAAATTCTGCTGATATACCAAAACTTTCTGAAGACGATAAAGCTTTTCTTAAAAAACAAGTTAAAGAACTTGAAGATCTTGCCAATTTTTCTAATTTAAAAAATATACCGAAAAGTTTAAGTACAGACCCTGTATTAAAAAACTACATATGTCCAATTACAAAACGCCCAATCAGAGAAGTTATGACTCTTGATGATGATAGAGATGAGATTCCTATTATCTATTTTGAAAAAGATGCTATAGCAGATTGGATTAGAAACAAACCAGAAACGGCACCTCCCAGCTGGCCCACAGAATTGTTATCTCTTCCAATTAAAAATCCTGACTTAAGAGTTTGTAGACATGCTCAATATGCAATCGAAGCTCGCTTAAAAGAAATAGGAAAAGACGCTGAAATTGAACTCGAAAATTTGATAGAAGATTTTCCTTTCTTAGTTAAGATGTAATAATAAATATCAGAGTATTATTAAAAAATTTAAATTTTTTATAATTTTTTAATTTTCATATATATTTGCTAGCAAGAATCATTGACTAACTTTAAGTTTAGCTATACAATATACCCTAAATACCCTAAAAAAACAAACGAGATATTCATATGAACTTTATTAAAAGAATTTTTTTATTTATTTTAATAAATTTACTTGTCGTTTTAACGATTACAACTCTTT
>JAAKFW010000064.1 GCA_011064905.1 Candidatus Anoxychlamydiales bacterium
TAAAAAAACGTAAACTTTTTTATAACCATTTAGAGTTGATGTCGGGTGATTATTTTCTTATAGGAGCAGATGGACATTGGACTCACACATATGATCACCACTTTTCCATTGGCAATAGCCGCTATGCCAATGATTTTTGAACCCATATCCATTCCGGCAGTAATTTTTTGTTTATATCCGCTAGAGCTAAAAAGCAACTTTATCGTAAATGGTTTTTTTGATATGACCTTGGCCAAACCCTTTTTTAATAACCCTTTAGCCTTAGCGGGTGAGCAAGGCATCAAAGGTTTTTTTTGTTTGTTTAAAAACAAAGACTAACATAAAGCCTTCCTGATACAAACAAATCAGTTATGCTCAACGATCAATCCGGCTGGAGTAATGGATAGATCGTCAAGACCTCCTCTCAAAGAGTTAAAACAGGTTTTTTCCTGTGCAACACTAAGTCTTTGAACTTTGTTTAATTGCACAGCAGAGAGCAACAAGCTGAGGTGGCACTCACTGGTCTGTTGTCTTTGCTCTGTCTTAACGTTTACAAACATTAAAAAAACTCCTTTTGTTTGTCTTCCGGTCAACCTGTTATCCCTGATCCTCATGGTTCAAGCCCCTGTAGGGAGGGGTGATTGACAATCAAATCTTTCTTTTCTCATCCGCTAAGATGTTTTTCATAACTACCAGAGCAGAAGGTGTCATAGCAGTAATTATAGGTCTACCTTTAGGCTCTTCAGGTAAATCATAAGCAAACTTAGGTGAAGTTCTTAAATGTAGGATATGAGACTCAATAAAAGCGTTTACTACTTTCGGTCCCATTTCACGCAAAAGATCTTCATAGATTAAAAATCCATTTTTTGCATTCACTAATTTTTTCATCATCTCGATGAGTTGTTCTCGACTCCAGGGTGCATTGGTATCAAAATAATGGTTTATTAACTTTCTTCTTTCGTTGCCAATTAAGAAGAAATCTTCAGGCTGCATTTCACCTTCTTTGATGATATATTCAGAAGCATACTTTGTTAAAAAATACATGCATCCACCACAGACTTTGTAAGCATCTGTAAAACTGGGAGGACTAAATTTTTCTCTTGTAAAGTCCTTTCGTGTTATAACTTTTTCATTCCAAAATTTTTCTGCCTCGTCTTTTGGTAAATGACTGATTTCATAGCTTTTAGTTCTAGAGCTTGCCGCTCTGATATATTCTTGAATCCAACGATGAAGAGAGCTATCGCTAGTTCCTAAAACAACGTGAAAATGTGGATGGTGGTATGTATTTGTTACAAACCATTCAATCAGTTCTCTCAGAGCTTCACGATCTTTCTCATCTTTTAGAAACTCTAGCAACCTACTTGCTTGATCAATAAAAATAATAGGGGATTTACCTGCAGGCCACCAACTAAGAGGAGGTAATTGTTTAAACATTGTGTTAAACAAAGAATTAAGCCTTTCAAGAGGACTATCATTAACAGAAACTGGGACTTTTAAACTGAATTCATATTCTCGTATATTTAGATTATTACTTTGCTTAGCAATTTCAGCAAATCTATCTAACCATGACCTCATGTTATCTTCAAGAGATGTTGCTAATCCATTGACAGAATGGAAAGGGCTTGCTCTTAAATCAATATGAAGCACAGCTCTATTGTTATTTGATTCTTCTTCAAGGATTTTTAAGAGCAAAGTAGTTTTTCCCGAGTCTACAGGTCCGGAGACTATTGAAACTTGTGGTTTATGGGAAAGAATGTATTTCAGAGCGTGGGTTTCTCTTTCGCGATCAAAAAACTCTTCTTTAGATAATGGAGCTCTAATTTGAGTTGTAAAGTCTCTTCTTTGTATCCTACCAAATAGAGATTGAGGTTGAAGAAGCGGGAAATGTCTACTTCTATAATCAGTCAAAAAGTATTGGCTAGTAAACTGGGAATTAATTTTTTTAACGGTTGATGGAAAAAAAGATACTTGGGCCTTTCCAGAATAAACCCTTGTTGTATAAGAAAGTGCAGGTAGGGAAGAAAGCCTCCCTAAAACAGTTTTAAAAGATAGTGATGTCATAGTTTATCTCCTTAAAAAATTAATTTATTCTATTAAAATTAACAGAAAAACAACAAGACTTTTTTTTAATAAGATATGCTTAAAAGAAAGGAACTAATATTTATTTGGATGAATAATTTGCTGAAATATGTTCATGGTATTATAATATTAGGGGGCCTTGTTGCATAAGTCTCTATGAAGTAACTTCTTAAATTCAAAAAATCTTTGTAACTATTCAGCGCTAATTTCATAGAGGAATTGAGGAAATAAAAATATTTTTTAAATCTTGTCTCATAGAGAAGCGAAAAATTTAAAAAGTGAAAAATTATTAGTTTTGTCTATGAGGGAAATCGCTGAATAGTTACAAAAAAATTACTTAAAAAGATTTTTGGGGAGGGAAAGGTTATAGAAAATTTAAGAAATTAAGCACATCGCAATTGCCCCAATGAATAATCGGTCTTGACAATGGGGGTCCACTTTATTATATAATCTGTGAAAATTTATAAAAAAGGCTTACTGTAAGGCACCTTTTATGGCAGCATCAAGTATCTCATCGTCTCGATTTTTTTCAGCTTCTGAAGATAGACTTGATCAAGATGAAGAAGTTTTAAAAAGAATCGCAGAAACATTTAAGTTTTCTTTGGATACAGTAGAAACCTATGCGGAAGCAGAAGAACTTTGCTTTCAGACAGTCCTTCAGGCAGGTAAAGAAAAAAAATGGAACTTAATCGATGTTGCTCAACAAGATATTGCCAAAATAACGGATGTTGCAGGTCGCACTCTCTTAATGCATACTGTAGCAGATTGGAATGAAGATCTGACAACAGAGCTTTCTCTACGCTTTAAATATATAGCTTTGCAAAAGGATCTACAAGGAAATACTGCCTTGCATATTGCTGCAAAAACAGGTTCTTCTCATCTTATAGAGGAACTCCTTAAGTGTTTAGATCTTGAGGCTAGAAATAATAAAGGAGAAGCGCCTATACATACGGCAATCTTATCCGGACAAGAAACGGTTCTTGCAATGTTTATCAAAAAGGGAGCTAATCGCAACCTTCTTTTTAAATGGAACAATCTTGAAGTCAAGCCTCTTCTTCTCGCAGTTATTAGAGGAGAAGTAGGTTGTATCAATCTTCTTTTAAATGAAAAGAATTTTCGACAAAACATCTCAAATATTGGTAATATTCTTCATTTGGCAATATATTTCAATCAACCGCATGTTCTTGAATATTTATTTACGGACAAAAAAACTCTCATCTTACCTCTTTTGGAAGATCAAGACAATAAGGGACTGACACCTTTTGCCCTTGCGGCTTCTTTAGGAGACATTCAATCTCTTTGGATATTAAAAGAACAAGATGCTAATTTGAACACACGAGATGAGGAGGGAAAAACTCCCTTGCATCATGCTGCACTTAACTTTCAATTAAATGCCATTGAATTTTTATCCTTTTTTGGAGCTTCTCTAACAAGGTTAGATAATGACGGTAATAATCCTCTCTCTCTGGTACAAGAACAATTACGAAAGATGGGGACTTTACCGGAAATTGAATTCACTGTTAATTTACTCAAAAATCTTAGCAGAGCCCGTCAAACTCGTGCTCCTCAACGCACTTTACAGTGCATGCCTGAAAATCTGATATTTAAAGGAGGAGGGCCTAAAGGCATTGCTTATGCAGGTGTATTACAAGCGCTTGAAAGTCGCTCTCTTTTGAAATCCGTAAAACGTGTAGCGGGAACTTCAGCCGGAGCTATTACAGCGGTATTAATCGCTTTGGGATATTCTCCGCAAGAAGTTAAAAAACTTCTTTTTGAAACAAATCTCATGACTTTTTTGGATCATCCTTTCAGTGCAAAGCATCCGAAAAGTTTTTCTGGAAGTAGCAATGGCGAAACAGGCAATATCCTCAAAAAACTAAGCTATGTATTATCTGCAATTACAACTGCAGTAGGAAATCCTCTATCCACTCTTCTCGGTGTTTTTGAAAAACTTTATACAACAACCGGTCTTTGCGAAGGAGAAACATTTCGAAAATGGATCGAAGAAACAATAGCATCTAAAACCGAAGAAATTACAAAAACAAGAATTGGTTATCTAACTTTTAAAGAACTAAGACAACTTATCGTAAAATATCCTACTTTGAAACATTTTCATGCATATGGCACAAAAATAGGAAGAAACCCCGAAATTGTCCATTTCAGTTCAGAAGATCCCGCTTGTGATGATTATATAATCTCTGATATCATCCGTATTTCTATGTCCATTCCGGGTGTATTCAAACCGCATTGCATCCATATCAAGAAAGGCCCCCATCGGGTGGCATACAAAGAAGCTGGATCTTTCGTAGACGGGGGCTTGCTCTATAATCTACCTGTAGAAGCGTTTGATCAAAAACGGTATCAAACCAAAGAAGACCTTGGAGAAGAGGGATTGTGTCCTAAATTTAATAGAAGAACACTCGCTTTTAGCTTATCTTCTTCTTCACAAGCCTCAAGCCAAGAAAGTAATATTGAAACCATAGGACAACTTTTGCTAGGAGTGGCGAATGCTTATTATAATGCTGAAACACTTTTGCGCCAACTCAATCCTTATAATCAAAGGCGAGTCATTGAAATCGATCCCGGTGATGTCTCAACATTAAGTTTCAATCTTGATGATGAAGGAAAAAGAGCTCTTTTTGAAACCGGTTTTAAAACAACGGAAAGTTTTTTTTCAAAAGCTTTAAGAGAGGCCGAGTCTTCTACAATTGATTTTGCTACGCCTGCCCATATTGAAAAAAAAGCAAAAGGAAGAATTCGTCTGCAAAGCCCCCATCCTCACTTCACCGGAAGAGATTTTTTATTAAGTCAATTGCAAAGTGGGTTTATTAGAAAAGGGTGGAAGTCTACTGATCCAATAATCGTTCAGGTTCTTAGAGGCCCTGCAGGTATTGGTAAAAGCGAGCTTGCAATTAACTTTGGTAATAAAGATCTAGATCACTTTTCTCTAGTGTGGTTTATTCACACCGAATCTGAATTTTTATATAACCAAGATTATTATGATCTTGCCGTTGCTCTTAACATTCCCTTAGATAAAGACTCTCCTGAGCTAATTAGAAAAAAGGTTCATACAAAACTCGAAGATGGAATCGATTCTAAAAAACCCTATCTTCTTATTTTGGATAATGTTGAAACTCATTTGGACATTCCTTCAAGAGGAGGGTGTGTTCTAATGACAACCAAAAGAGAGGACGTTGGGGCAAATAAAAAAGCATATATTGATGTTCCTCCTTTTTCAATTGAAGAATCAAAAGCACTGTTTCAACGTATTTTAACAAAAAAAGTTCCTTCGCAAGAAATGCTAGAAGCTCTTTATAAACAATTGGAGGGGTTTCCTTTTCTTTTGGAGAAAGTTGCCAATTATATCCAAAATACCAAGAGTTCTTTTGAAGAGTTTATGCAACAAATAAGTAATAAAACTGATGAAATGCTTTGGGAGAAAGATGAAAAAAGTCGTTATCCGTCTGCCTTGGGAATGGTTTTTAAAAATATTTTAATCAAACTTGAAAAAGATAATACAGAAGCTTATCAATTTTTGCGTTTTGCAGCCTTTTTAAATCCCGATCACATTCCTCTCAGTTTCCTTAAATTTTGGTTAAAAGAAATTGGACAAGATGTCGATAAAGTAAAACCCGGTATTTTACAAGCATTAATTAATTCTTCTCTTGTACGTTATAACGAAGAGACGGAAGCTTTTTCAATTCATCGTATCACAAAGTCGGTTCTTCAAAAAGAAGACCTCAGGAGAAATAAAGAACTTTTTGATAATTTTTTAACATTCTTTGCAAAGTGGGTTGAAGGATTTGAAGAAGATCAACCCCAAACATGGACTATAGGAGAAGGCTGTACACTTCAAATAGAAGATCTAGAAAGATCTTTATTTTGGGAAGTAGCTGATGCCGAGCAGAAGAGTCTTTTATTTAGCATAGCCGGAAATTGGCTGAGGGTGAAAGGAGAAGCTCAAAGAAGCCTTTACTATGATCAAAAAGCTTTGGTGATCCGAAAAAAAGTCTTTGGTGAAGAACATCCCCATGTAGCTACAAGCTATAACAATATAGGAGGTAGTTTGGGGGATTTAGGACGTTATGAAGAAGCTTTGGAATATCTTCAAAAAGCTTTGGTGATCCTAAAAAAAGTCTTTGGTGAAGAACATCCCCATGTAGCTACAAGCTATAACAATATAGGAAATAGTTTGGGGGAGTTAGGACGTCATGAAGAAGGTTTGAAATATGATCGAAAAGCTTTGGTGATCCAAAAAAAAGTCTTTGGTGAAGAACATCCCGATGTAGCTCGTAGCTATAACAATATAGGAAATAGTTTGGGGGATTTAGGACGTCATGAAGAGGCTTTGAAATATCATCAAAAAGCTTTGGCGATCCAAAAAAAAGTCTTTGGTGAAGAACATCCCTATATAGCTATAAGCTATAACAATATAGGAATTAGTTTGGGGGAGTTAGGACGTCATGAAGAAGCTTTGGAATATAAACAAAAAGCTTTGGTGATCCAAAAAAAAGTCTTTGGTGAAGAACATCCCGATGTAGCTAGTAGCTATACCAATATAGGAGCTAGTTTGGGGGATTTAGGACGTCATGAAGAAGCTTTGGAATATTATCAAAAAGCTTTGGTGATCCAAAAAAAAGTCTTTGGTGAAGAACATCCCGATGTAGCTAGTAGCTATAACAATATAGGATCTAGTTTGGGGGAGTTAGGACGTCATGAAGAAGGTTTGGAATATCAACAAAAAGCTTTGGTGATCCTAAAAAAAGTCTTTAGTGAAGAACATCCCGATGTAGCTCTTAGCTATAACAATATAGGAGCTAGTTTGGAGGAGTTAGGACGTCCTGAAGAAGCTTTGGAATATTATCAAAAAGCTTTGGTGATCCGAAAAAAAGTCTTTAGTGAAGAACATCCCGATGTAGCTTTTAGCTATGACAATATAGGAGCTAGTTTGGGGGCTTTAGGACGTAATGAAAAAGGTTTGAAATATAAACAAATAGCTTTGGTGATCCTAAAAAAAGTCTTTGGTGAAGAACATCCCGATGTAGCTTTTAGCTATAACAATATAGGAAATAGTTTGGGGGATTTAGGACGTCATGAAGAAGCTTTGGAATATTATCAAAAAGCTTTGGTGATCGAAAAAAAAGTCTTTGGTGAAGAACATCCCCATGTAGCTCGTAGCTATAACAATATAGGAGCTAGTTTGGGGAATTTAGGACGTCATGAAGAAGCTTTGGAATATGAACAAAAAGCTTTAGTGATCCAAAAAAAAGTCTTTGGTGAAGAACATCCCAATGTAGCTACAAGCTATAACAATATAGGAATTAGTTTGGGGGATTTAGGACGTCATGAAGAGGCTTTGAAATATTTTCAAAAAGCTTTTATTATTGTTTGCAATATTTTTGAACTAGAACATCCAAACCAAAAGTTGTATTTAGAAAATTTAGTTCAATGTCTAAGAAAGATAAAAGATAAACAACAACGAAAAAGCATACAACAAGAAATTTTAGTGCTTTGTATTAAGAAATTCGGAGAAGATGATGCTCTTACAAAATTAATAAGACAAGCTTTAGATTCTAAAGATTGTAAAATTTTGTAGTATCTTTTTTGGAATAATCTTACAAAATTATTTACGAGAAAAGCGATAAAAAATATTATACCATTTATCAAATATAAATTTTAGTTTATAGTTATCTTTTTTTTATAACCCAGAATGGTGCAAAATGAGTAAAAAACAAGATGAACTATCACAACTTAATGGGGTTGATTTTTTTCGACTTGCCACAAAAGAATCACATCCAAGAACACGTA
>JAAKFW010000065.1 GCA_011064905.1 Candidatus Anoxychlamydiales bacterium
ATGGGGCAAACAGGACTTGAACCTGTGACCGACGGGTTATGAGTCCGTTGCTCTAACCAACTGAGCTACTGCCCCTAGAAAAGTAAACAACTATAATAAATTATAAGATTCTATTATTCAATATATTTTAATAAATATCGTTTTCTGATATCAAAGTCTCTACTATTGCTATAGCATCTAATAGATCTTGAGCATTAGCTTTAGATGGATTTTTTTGAATTGTTAAAATATATCTATCAAATTCTGAGAAAAGCTTCTCTAAAGCTTTTTTAGTCTCTGGTTTGTGATAAACACCTTTTTTATGATTATCTATGTATTGCATCTCTTTAGATGCATTAATTATCATAGACATTTTTTCTTCTAAGGCTTCAGAATCGACAGCGCCTTTTACTTCTTTTTTGAAATCTATAATCAGATTTTTAAAATACTTATGTGGGTCTTGATCTGGATTTGATGAAAAACTGGAAGGAAGTGACATTTTTTTCTCCTTTTTTTTTATATTATCAAAAAAAAGATATTTCTAAAGAAAAAAGTATTAGATTAGCTATTTAGTTTCTATTTAAAAATTTTGATATATATTAAAAAAGAAGAAATTGAGTTATTATGATTATAAATTTTATTAAAAAAAAGTATGTTAGAAATATCAAAAATTAATTATTTAAAAAAAACGAAAAGAGCTTTAATTTCTACAGCGATTTTAAATGCCCCACTCTTTAGCTTATATGGGTTAACGATATTCATTCTTAGAAAGGATCTAAAAGCTAGCGCTTTTCATTTAGCAATTATAACTATGCTCCGTCCAATGCTTAGCTTTGTATCTTATTTTTGGAGCTCATATGTTTTTAATCGTGAAGATAAACTAAAAATAAACTTTTTGTGGGCTTCTTTTTTATCGTTTTTTTTGTTTTTCTTGTTTCCTTTTGTAAATAGTATTTGGTTAGTTATTTTATCCTCTTCTATTTTTATGCTTTTTTATAGAGCTAAAACGCCTGCTTGGATGGAAATTGTAAAACTAAATATTGAAGAGAAAAAAAGAGATCAAATCTTTTCATATACAACATCTATTGCTTATTTCATTGGACCGATTCTTGCATTTGTTTTAGGGCCTCTTTTAGAAAAGGATTCTTTAATGTATAAAAACTTGTTTTTTATAGCTGCTTTATTTGCTCTTGTAAATATTTGGATTATCTCTAAAGTTCCTGTGAACCTAAAAAATAAAAATATTTTAAATCTAAAAAAAGAAAAACTCAGCATTTTAAAGCCAATAAAAGAGGGGATATCTTTATTAAGATCTAGAAAAGATTTTGCTTTTTTTCAGCTAGGCTATATGATTGCCGGTTTTGGTCTCATGCTAGTCCAACCAATAATTGCTATTTTTGCTGTTGATAAATTAAATGTATCTTACAAAGAATACGCTTTTGCTATATTAATCTTTAAAGATTTAGCCTTTGTTGTAGCCTCTCCTATATGGGGTAAATATTTTGCTAAAATACATATTATGAAACTCTCTGCAATCATGTTTTTTTCTTTTGCTCTTTTTATGATAGTCCTTCCGTTTGCGAGCTATAATATTTTGTGGTTTTATGTAGCGTTTATTTTATATGGAATAGCATCTTCTGGCTCTCATCTTTTATGGAATCTCTCAGGACCAATTTTTGCTAAAAATGAAAATAGCTCAAAATATACTTCTGTAAACGTTTTTATGATAGCCATTCGAGGCTGCGTTGCTCCTGCTTTTGGAATCTTTTTATCTCTCTTTATTGCTCCTGCATATATCTTTTTTATAGGAGCTATGTTTTGCTTATTTAGCTTCTATTTAATCTTTAAAAAACAAAATGTTTTTGCTCACATAAATAAAAACAATTGATTTTAAAACATTAAGTTTATTACATATATGTATATGGATATATATAGGTTGCCCACATGAAATTAAAATTTTGTATTTTCTTTCTTTTAATATCAGCAAATCTTTTATTTGCAGAAAATAAAGATGACATTGTACTAAATCGATCAGATAATATTCCAAAGGAAAATATTGAAGGTGCAGATGATCAATATTTTGAAGGTTATTTGCAAGCTTTAGTCGATATGCATTTTTATGAATATAAAGTCGTAGTTATAGTAAAAGATAGAAATGTGTGGCTTTCTAATGTACCAAAAAATGCACTCATGGCTTCTAGTATCATTTCTTTTTTAAAAGATGTTCCTGGTGTTAAAAGGGTAGTTGTAATAAATGGAGTTCCCCCTGAAGAGTTAGAAGCGAGAGAAAAATATGTAATGAGACCAAAAGTTAATGGCATTTGGTTTCCGCAAGCAACAGTGCTTTTCCAGCCAATGCTTGCAAATCCTCGTCAAGTAATTTACTCAATTGGTTATAGAGGTGGTGACAGCGTAGCTGGAGAAACAGCTGTTCCTGTATCTCTAGGAGATGACTTTCCAATCTTTAGATGGCTCGATGTTTTTAGGTGGCATGCAGATGTTCAAATAGGAATAGAAGCAGGTATTTGGTCTATTTTTAATATGGACCCAAAACCAAATATCGGAGGAGGAACAGCTCTATTTAATACAGATTTTTACGGAGGAATTCCGCTTGTCTATTCTGTAAATAAATGGGCATGGAGACTACGACTATACCATATCTCTTCTCATTTAGGAGATGAGTTTTTAGTAAACAATCCAGGCTTTGATAGAAAAAACCCGAGTTTTGAAGTTGTAGATCTGTTTTTTCAATATCAAGCATATGAGCAGCTAAGATTATACGCCGGAGCCGGAATTATTTTACATAGCGATGGAACCTTTCCTATGAAACACGGATATTTTGAATATGGTTTTGAAGCAAGCTTTTGGGGTTCTAAAATCTATTATCATAATCTTTTCGGAACCTTTTTTGTAGCTACCTATTTTAGAAATTGGCAGCTTAATGACTTTCATTTAGATGGAACTTATCTTTTTGGTTATGAATGGTCCAAACTTCAAGGTGTCGGTAGAAAAATTAGAATTTACGGTGAATACCACCATGGATATTCCCCAGATGGCCAATTCATGAATAGAAGAACAAGTTATTGGTCTGTTAAAGTAGCTTACGGATTTTAATAGCCTTAAAGCAGTTGTATAGCTTAAAAAAGTTATCTATAATTTATTACTTGAAAATTAATTTAAGATTTGCATTTATCTAAAATTTCACTCAGCTTAGGCTCTTGAATATTAAAATCATCAACTAAAGCATCCTTTATTTTTTCTATATCTGTTAGCTCTTTTTCAGGAAAGTAATGACTATTCCCATATCCAATTATAGGTAAACTACCAACTTTGATAATGTAATTATTTGGACAGAATTGTATGTTAGGAAAAGATTTGATATCACCTAAAAGCAACATTTTATCAGCTGAAATATAACTATAGCCATTACAATGAATATCTTCTCTAAAAATAATTTGTTTGCCTTTCAGAGAAATATTACTGTATCGACTTATAATTTCTGCATTAAGATCTAAACAACCTTTTGACGTTAGCTCTATTTCTTCATCAGAATGAACTGTATTATTTACCAAAATTGATTCGGCAACAATTCTTATTCTTACACAATCAATTTCACCATTTATAGTTACGTTTTTTGCAGCTATTGTTATTCCATCCGAACTTATAAAAAGAGGACTTCTATATCTTAAGTTTCCCTCTATTATTAAATCAGCATTTGGATCTTCAAAAGAATAATTTTTGCGATTTAAATTATTTTTAATAGTTACTGTGTATTTCATCTTTTTTAAATATTTAAAATTAATGTTAGATCAAAAATTTTACAGCAAAAGGATAGCTATAGTAAAGAAGTTAATAATTTGAACAAAAGCCTTCTTGATAAATCGGACCTTTCCTTCCGATAGGTAATTTATTTTCAAAAAAATCTTTGTAAATTTTTAAACCTTGCTCAGCTGTTTGAATTGCATAAAAGCAATTAGAGACCCACTCTGATCCTTTTATAGTTCCGGATTTTAGATTCATCTGAAACCTTGATGTGATTTTTCCCGTCCAGTAATCATTACTTCCAAAAAGAAGTATAGGATTTGC
Source organism: Candidatus Anoxychlamydiales bacterium (assembly GCA_011064905.1). Taxonomy (GTDB): domain Bacteria; phylum Chlamydiota; class Chlamydiia; order Chlamydiales; family SM23-39; genus JAAKFX01. The sequence goes on from JAAKFW010000065.1 coordinate 4,066, forward strand.
TGGAGAAGAGCCTGTTTTTCTATTTACCTCTTCTAATAAAAGTTCAAAATCAGCTCCAATACCTCCCATTAAAAACATCGGAAAATCTAAATAGAATTCAGCTTGTCTTTCAACTAATCGATCTAATCTATATGTCATTTTAGCATCAATGTACGGATTTACCTTTTGCTCGTTTACAACTGAAGATCCATTTGTTCTAAAATCTGCTAAATTAGCGCAAGATAAAATTTTTAGCTCTTTTGCAATTTTATTACCAAGTTCCATAGCGCCAGGACCTCCTCCTGTAACTAAAGCAAGTGGTGTATTTTCACAAAGAAGAGGATGATCTACTTTTTCTCTTAATTTTAAAACTCCATTGAGTAACTTTTTTAGCTCTTCATCAAATCTTCCGGCTATTAAATTAGATCCATAAACCCCAAAAAATGTAGCTTTTCTAAACTCATTTATTAAATTTACCGGAACAAACATTCCAGCGTCTTTTTGAGGTCTTAAGACGTATTGCAAAACTTTTTTACTTGCATTATCTATCCAAAAAACTGGAATTGCAAATTTAGCAAGGTCTAGTAAAAAAGCTCTATCTTCATGAGAGAAAAACTCATCGTTAGATCTAGATGGATATTGAAAATATACTCCTTTAACATTTCCTTGAATTGGATCAGAGAGTAGCATCTTTTTAAGAAGTGGAGAGGGGAAGTGTCTGGTTAATAAAATGCCTTGAGATGTAATAAGGCCATCTTCAATAGCTTTTAAAAAGGGATATGATGGCTGCTCTTTTATATATTTTTCTACTAATTGAGCCTGAATCTCCGGTTCATCTAAACCCGGAAAATCATGTTTTTCTGGGTTTTTAACTATCCAGGAGTTTTCATTTAACTTATCTAGTTCTGTTCCTTTTACAATGTATACTGAAGCTAATTGATTTTCAGGTTTTGGTGCTGTTTCTATAGCATCAAATAAAACTTTGGGATCTTCTAGTTTTTCTTGGAGTTGATCCCGATCTTCAAAAAAGACGTATTCTCTATGTGGCTCTAATGTATAAAACTCTAGAGGAATATGTTTTAATTCGATATTAGAAGATCCATAAAACTCATAGATATCTCCGGATGCTAAAGTATTTGGTTCCAAGATACATGCAGATGTATGATGAAAACCTTTTGGCAAATAGGTTTCAGATACCTTTGCAAAAACAGTTCTAATGTAGAGAGGATCTGTTTTAACAAGTAGACAATCATCTTTTTGAATATCTGTTTTTGTATTAGCTTCAAATTTCTGATAGAGTTTTAAAAGCTCTCTTGTCGGATAATTTTTATAAGATAATATTTTAGATAGCGCCGGCAAGAAATTTTCAATTTCATGTATATAAGAAATCTTTCCTTTTTTTATAGGTAAAAAAGCTATAGTGTATCCATCTTTTTTCTCTAAAATCAGCTCTCCATCTTTTCTCTCTTTAAATGATAAAAGAGGTCTGTTCAATCTATCCTTTCTTAAAAACATTCGAGTTAAATATGAAGGATCTCTAACTTTTCTTGACTCTTCTTGAACAAATAGCTTGCCGATATAATCATTTTTTCTCAGTAAGCTTATCATTTTTTGAGCTACTGGAGTATGCGCTATTATCTCAATTAATATTTCAGCTGTTTTTTTTGCTTTACTAAGATCTATCTCTTTTTTTAGAGCATCAACACCTAGTTGCGCTAGAGTGCTTTTTAGATTAAATAAAATGTTTTCTTCTTTAGTTTCAAATCCTAAAAAAGCATTGGAGATATCTTTGATTTTGATAGTAGCTAATACTTTTTTTTCATCTATCTTTTTTATATCTACAATAAATCCATCTTCAGTTATTAAATCAAAATGTGTGGATAGAAGATAATTTTTCATAATTCACTCTTTTGACTCCATTATTAAAAATTTAAATTTAATGAGCTAGAGAATTTCTTGTAGTTAAATTTTCGACGATATAAACTTATCTGATTATGGAAAAAGAAATTATAAAAAGAAGCTTTGGTACTCATGATGGGTCATTTCATGCAGATGAAGTTTGCGCATGCGCTCTGCTTCTCTTATTTGATCTTATCGATAAAGATAAAATCTCTAGATCCAGAGATCAAATAACAATAGATCAATGTGAATATGTTTGCGATGTTGGTGGCAAGTATGATCCCAAAATTAAAAGATTTGATCATCATCAAAAGGGATATATTGGAGATTTAGCTAGCGCTGGAATGATTCTTCTTTATTTAAAAAATCAAGCCTTCATAGATAAAACACTCTATGAACATCTCAATTACTCTTTAATTAAAAATGTAGATGCTCACGACATTGGTAAAACTGAAAATAGAGGTTATTCCTTCTCTCAAATTATCGCTAACTTTCTTCCAATCGACTACAACGCCTCTAGTAAAGAAAGATTATCTTCTTTTTTAAAAGCTGTTGAATTCTCTTTTGGTCATCTAAAAAGGATGCAAGAGCGCTTTTTTTACTCTAAAAAATGCTCCCATAAAGTTAAAAAGGCAATGGAGTCTAACAAAAAATATCTACTTTTTGAAGAGTCTATTCCTTGGCTTGATGCTTTCTTTGAGCTAGGTGGAGAGGCTCACAAAGCCCTTTTTGTTGTTATGCCAACACAAAGCCATTATAAGCTAAGAGCTATTCCTCCTGATTCCAACTCTCGTATGAAAGTAAGGTTTCCTCTTCCCTTAGAATGGGCCGGTCTTCACGATAAAGATCTTCAAAAAGTCTCAAAAATAGATGGAGCTATATTTTGTCATAAAGGTAGGTTCATATCTATTTGGAAGACTAAAGAAGATGCTATTAAAGCTCTGAAATATGTATTTAAAAAAGCAGGTATTGATTATGGTAACGATCTTTGAAAAGATTATAAATAAAGAGGTTTCAGCAACCATTTTATATGAAGATGATCTGGTTATTGCCATCAAAGATAAGTTCCCAAAAGCTCCTGTTCATTTGCTTATTATCTCAAAGAAGGTGATTGAGTCTTTTCAAGAGATAGAGAAAAACGATCTTTCTATAGTTGGGAAAATGATAGAGGTATCTCAAAAGTTAGCTAAAGAGTTCAAGATAGAAAAAGCATATAGGTTACTTACGAATGTTGGAGAAGATGCAGGGCAGAGTATTTTTCATCTGCATTTTCATTTGCTAGGAGGTAGAGTTATGTCTGAGGATGTGATAGATTGAGAAGCTGATTTGTCAATAAAATATTAAATCTATTTTTTCAGCATTTGCGTTTCGCTTTTCCGAATTTAGAAGTACTAAAGGACCGTGCTGCTTTTACTCCAGTTGAATGTTGGTTCGGTTAACATGTCGTTCGTTTCACCACATTTAAGTTTTGCTTTTGGAGATAGACTAAACTCCGAAATTGAGGATTAAAAATGAGCGTTTACACAGTTGGATTTACAGTCTCTATTTTATTGATCTTATCCCTTTTTAATATGTCTATCTTGCTTTTATTCAGAAGTCTCTACCTCAACAGCTTTAGCGCTCTTGATGAGCGGACTTCGCAGCTTACGTTTTCCCTTTCCCTTTAGCTCGACTTGGCGATAGACGTCGTCATTAAAGTGATTCTCTTTCATCAATGCTTCCAAAGCTTTTCTCTCATTTGCTTTATTAACAGTAAATGCATCTGATGCTGTGTAAGCTTGTTTCGCCGAGACTTTTCCTGTTATAAA
>JAAKFW010000066.1 GCA_011064905.1 Candidatus Anoxychlamydiales bacterium
AGGATTAGTAGCTTATTCTCATCAAAATAAAAAACCATCCATAAAATTTGAAAATGAGTTAACTGTTGCATGTTAAAAAACTAGCAACTCAGGTTATTAACTTTTTGTAAATCTAAATTATCTTTAGCTTTTTGAAGTAGATCTTCATTCTTTTCAATTTCAGGGTTTTTTTTATGAAACCTTTCATATTCATCCAATATATACCATTTAGCATATTCTTTAAAATGTTCCATGATCTCATGCACAGCATCTACATGTTCTACAATTTTTGAAATCTTTTCATTTTGTAAGTATTTTCGATGTTTTAGAAAATAATCAAGTCCAATTAAAGCCTCTAAGCCTGTCTCTTGACTTTCCCAAACACAATTTCTAGTATCTTGATCGTTATTTATAAGCAAAGATAGCACATCGCATATCCAATCTTTTTTACCTTGAAACGCGCTTGGCAGTCTCTTGTAAAGTAAGTCATCTGATTCTTCTTCTGTTTTTAAAACAGCTAATTCTTCGATTACTTTTTCTATGTTTGGAGCTTCTCTATTTATTTTATGTACTTCAATCTGATTTGCATCAGATGGACGTGCGCCTTTATTGGCAATGATAAGATAATTATCTGAAAAAATAATATCAATTGCGTGGGCGCTTCTTTCTTCTTGCCATCCTCCATGAATAATAAAACTTTCATTAGTGTTTTTAATTTTATCTATATCAATAACTTGTGAATCACTATTTTTATCTAATAGAGGAACACTTTTTTTGAATGCAGATAAAATATCTTCAGTATCAATGTTTTTTTTATATTCGGAAAATTTTGAAAAAAAAGCATCTGTAATATTGTAAATAGTATTATCCAGCATGTTAATTTGATATGCATCTTGAGCAATTCCATTAAGCCTACACCTAAAATCTAAATATTTAGTCTCTTTAAATTCAAAAATATGTCCTAATAATAATTGCAACATTAACTCTTCTTTTAAAATCATTTGATCATATTCATAAATTTCAAACTCTGATACTAAAAACATAATATGTTTTAAATGTAAAAGATGAAATCCCAAAGACTTTCCAGCTCCAGCTTTATATAATAAATTAAAAATCGTCTTATTTTCCCTTAATACAGCAATCCAAATAGGAGGCATATCATCTACATTTTTATAATCGACATCTACCCCATCATTAATTAAATCTCTCACATCTTTATCATTATCATTTTGTATAGCTTCATAAAGCTTTATGGCTTTGCGATCTTGATCACTAATTTCAGCTACAAGTTCTATAATTGCATAAATTATATCTAAATCGGCTATATTCATCGCTTTTTTTAACGGTGTAATAAAATTATCACTTACATGATTGATATTAGCCCCAGCTTCAACAAGCTTTTTAATTGAATCTAATTTTTTATGATGTATAGCTACTAGAAGAGGAGTGTTTTTAGCTTCAGAAATTTGAGTTATAGAATGATATCCTTCCAAATCCTTTTGTTCGTTAATACTCATATGTTTTAACGCCTCATCTCTTTTTACTAACCCTGTTGAAATCTCCCTATCAGTTGTTAAATCCCAATTAACATTCGCTCCGAGTAATATAAATTCATTCATCATATCTACATCACTTTGTTCAATAGCATGAATAATGGGAGGTTTACCAAAAATACTTTTGTTAACATTAACTCCAAATTTAATTATGAATTTAACTCTATCTTTATATCCGGTTCTTATAGCATCGTAAAGACAACCATCCGCTACTGCTCCAGCATCCACTAGTAATTTAAATATCCCCCAATGTTCTTTTCTAACAGCTACAAAAAGAGCTTCTTCTCCCCAATTCTGTATATCAATCCTCTCCTCTAATAATTTTGAAACACCCATTAAATCATTTTGTTTAATAGCTTCAAATAGCTTATTTTTTAGTGTTTGTCTAGGAAAAATGAATTGATATACATAATCGTAAGTAGTTGACGCGAGATTTGAAACAGAGCTTACCCAACTTTTTTTTTCATCAAAGCTCGATTCAAATGCGTAGTAAATATCGCAATCTTTAACATCTCTATCATAGAAATAATCAAATGATTGATTCCCTTCAAAATAAGATGAATCATAAAAAGACAAATTTTTATAATCACAAAAGCTTTGATTGTCCGATATAATCGTCGTTTTATCATATGCATTGTTAAAAGGCAAACCTTGAGAGGCTTGAGGATTGCCTAAAAGAAGATAGCTATAAACAGCTGATTTTAAGATTTTTGAAAAACTCATTTTATCCTTAGATATTTTATTATCATTAACTTACCAATTATTATAACATTTTAATTATTAATTATAAATAACTAAAAAAAACACATAATTACTATAAAACTAAAGGCTTATATTAAAATATTTACTTGATAAAATTTTTACTTTACAACTGATCTTAAAAATATTGAGAAAACCCTCCATTGAGCAGAATTAGTTTTTCTATAAAAATCAAATCTATTATAGTTAAAAAGAGGCTACAAAAAAAAAGCTTAAGCTAAAATAAATATAGATAAAAGAAGATAAAACAAAGTTAATAAATGGCAGAAAAAACCGAAAAGGCAACGCCTAAGAAACTAAGAGATGCTAGAAAGAAAGGACAGGTAGCAAAATCTCAAGATTTCCCATCGGCATTTACATTTGCAACATCTATTTTTGGGGTAATAGCAGCTGGTTCATATTTATATAAAAATTTAGCTAGCTACATTATTACTACCCTCAAAGCTATTGGAACAAATATCGACCTTCAAAACAGAGCTGGAGCTTATTTAACAGAAGCGATAACTGTTATAATGATGTGTAGTTTTCCGATTGTAGTTATTGTGGCAATTGTTGGTATTTTCGCTAACTTTTTAATTGTTGGACCCATGTTTTCTTTTCAAGCGATGAAATTTGACTTAAAAAAGTTAAACCCTATTGATGGAATCAAGCAGAAGTTCAAACTTAAAGTTTTAGTAGAACTAATAAAATCGGTTCTAAAAATAACTGGCGCTGCATTAATTATTTTTTTTGTTATTAAAGGCATGCTACCTCAAGTTATTTTTTCTGTAAAATTTCCGATTATTGGAAGTTTGACTATCATGGCTGCTTTTTTAAAAAAAGTTGCAATTCAAGTTGGAATATTTTTTTTGCTCATTGCTATTTTTGATTTAGCTTTTCAGAAAAAGCAGTTTGCGAAGGAAATGATGATGGAAAAGTTTGAAATAAAACAAGAATATAAAGATACTGAAGGAGATCCACAGCTTAAAGGGAAAAGACGAGAGCTTTCTAGAGAGATTGCTTATTCAGAGGGTCCTTCTGCTGCAAAAAGAGCTAGAGCAATTATTACAAATCCAACACATATTGCAGTAGCTTTGGGTTTCGAAGAAGAAAAGGATCCAGTTCCCTCCATACTTGTTATGGGAAAAGGACCAATAGCTGAAAAAATTATAAAAATAGGGATTGAAAATCATATACCTGTTATGAGAAATGTAGCGTTAGCAAGAGAACTTTTTAATATTGGAAATATTGGAGATTATATTCCAAAAGATGTGTACAAATCTGTTGCTGAAGTATTAAAATGGTTAGAAACTATGGAAGAAATGCCAGACGTTAATGTAGGAATTTTTCAATGAGTACTGTTTTAAATAATTTAGTGGGGTATCTAGGAAGCGCCAAAATGCTTAGCACCATTAGAAAATCAAGCGATCTCATTTTAGCTCTTTTTGTAATTAGCATTATAATGATGCTTATTTTTCCAGTCTCTCCTCACGTCATCGATGTTTTAATTGCTGTTAATTTAACTGCATCTATAACGATACTTTTTGTCTCATTATATATTCAAAAAGCTGTGCACCTATCAGTTTTTCCATCGCTTTTATTATTAACAACTCTATATAGATTAGGCGTAAATATTTCATCAACTCGTCAAATTCTTTTGCATGCAAATGCTGGAGAGATCATTTTTGCTTTTGGTGATTTTGTAGTTGGAGGTAACTACGTTGTTGGTGGCGTTATATTTTTAATTATCACAGTTGTTCAATTCATAGTTGTTGTAAAAGGATCGGAAAGAGTATCTGAAGTTGCAGCAAGATTTACATTAGATGCTATGCCAGGAAAGCAGATGAGTATTGACGCTGATTTAAGATCCGGAATTATCGATACTAGTCAAGCAAGGATGCTACGTTTATCTTTAAATAAAGAGTCTCACTTATATGGCGCTATGGATGGTGCGATGAAGTTCATTAAGGGAGATGCAATAGCTGGCATTGTGATAACTATTATTAATATTATTGGAGGTCTTATCATTGGAGTTGCAATGAGAGGCTTACCAATCGCTGAGGCAGCTAAGATATATGCTCTTTTATCCATTGGAGATGGTTTAGTCTCTCAGATTCCATCTATTATGATAGCGATTGCATCCGGTATCGTAACAACTAGAGTATCATCTGAAAAAAAAGACTCTCATCTTGGTGGAGATATCGCAGAACAAATGCTTGCTCAACCAAAAGCTTTTATGATTGGCTCTGGTATGCTTTTTTTAATGGCTTGGATACCAGGGTTTCCTGCCACTCCTTTTTTAATGATAGCTTTATTAATGGGTTCAATTGGCGGTGGTATTTTTATAACCAAGAAAAAAGCAAAAACGAAATTAGCAACTGGAGTTGGGACTGTTGAAGATGTAGAAGGACATGCTGTAGTATCTGGTGGATCAGAGGATTATGCTTTAACTCTTCCTGTAATTTTAGAACTTGGAAAAGATGTATCGGGATTAATAAAAAAAGACAAACAAGGCCTCACTTTTATCGATAAGATGATTCCAAAAATGAGACATGCTCTTTATCAAGATTTAGGAGTGCGTTTTCCGGGAGTTCATATTAGAACAGACTCCCCTACTTTAGCAGGAGATGAGTATCTAATTTATTTAAATGAAGTACCGATGTTAAAGGGAAAAGTTTTAATGAATTATGTTTTAACAAATGAGACTGAAGAAACTCTTAAAAGATATAATCTACCTTATACAAAAACGAAAAGCATTCTAGGCCTTCCAACTATTTGGGTAGAAGAAAAACACAAAGAAGTTTTAGAAAAAGCAAAAATTAGATTCTGGTCACTATTAGAGGTGATAATTCTACATCTATCTAAATTTTACCGTCAATACTCCTCTGAATTCATCGGTATACAAGAGATAAGAGCTATCTTAGAATTTATTGAAAAATCATATCCAGATCTGATTAAAGAAGTAACCAGATTAGTTCCCCTACAAAAATTAACAGATATATTTAAAAGACTAGTGCAAGAGCAAGTATCTATTAAAGATTTAAGAACAATTTTAGAAGCTTTATCTGAGTGGGCTCAAACAGAAAAAGATGTGGTACTTCTCACTGAATATGTTAGATCTTCATTAAAACGCTATATCTCTTATAAGTACTCTCTAGGTCAAACAGTTTTATCTGTTTACCTTTTAGATCCTGAAATTGAAGATATGGTAAGAGGCTCAATTAAACAGACCTCTGCCGGATCTTATTTAGCTTTAGATCCTGATTCAGTTCAAATGATCTTGCATGCTATGAGATCTACTATTGTACCAACTCCGCCAGGAGGACAACCACCGGTTCTTTTAACTGCTATAGATGTTAGAAGATTTGTAAGAAAATTAATTGAAGGAGAGTTTCCTGATCTTCCTGTTGTATCATATCAAGAGATCGTACCGGAAGTTCGCATTCAACCACTTGGAAGAATACAACTAACTTAAATAATTTATGAGTGAAATTAATAAACCCGCTAAAATCTCTCAACTGGCCAAAAAGCAAGCCGTACAAAGAGCAAAAGCGCAGCAGCTATCTAAACTACAGGTAACATCAAAAAGAGCTCTAAAAGCATATCAAGAATCCGGTTTTAATCAAGCTTCGATGAGACGAGCATTCAAACCATTAGAAGAGCAAAGATTTGGAAAAAAACATGTTTCAAAATCAGGTGCTGCAGATGATGATGTTGAAATTATTGAAGAAGTCAAAAACGCAGAAGAGCTAGCCTCTAGATTTAATAATAAAAACCAAGAGCTCAAAGAAAAGACTCTACTTATTTTAAGAGATTTAATTAAAGATGAAGACTCTGTAGAAGATATTTTACAAAAAGTTTTAGATTTTTATCCAGACCCTACCCTAGCAGATGATGCCTTAGAGTTTTTGCTTCAGACGAGTAAAGGAAATTTAGCTACAAAAGTACTTCAAGCAAAAGATTTTTTAAACACGAATTACAAAAGAGAAATCATAGCCGGCAGAAACATTAACCTTCAAGCTCAAGTGTTTTCAAAAGAGGGTCTTGGCACCCCTACTAATTTAAGAGATATGTATAGAGACATCACTGGAAACCCAAGAACAGCTATTACACTTTTCGATGAACTAACTTCTAAATATACCTATGAGAACATGAAACCGGTGATTAGATTTTTACTACATTCACTTGGCTCTGATTTAAAATCTAAAGGACCTTCGATTACTCGGCCGGAACTTACAAGACTAATTGAAGATGCTCAAATGCTACAAGCTATTTTAGGGGTTTATAGATTTTTTATTTCTAGAGAGGGCCTAATAAGTTCTCAATTTGATCATTTTGGTTTAATTCTACCAAAGATCTTAAATTTCGAGATGCTCTCTAAACTTTTCATAAATCTTTTAAAAGAACGATATGTCACATCGGAAAAAATTTCTCTACTTGCAAAACATCTTGGAATATCAGAAGAATTCGCAGCGCAAATAATTATTTTTTCTCAAATGAGAGATGCGATAAGAAATACATCGATGAAATTATATAAATCCAATAAACATCGACTAGAAGCTTTAGATGCTTTTATTGAAACCCTGGAAGAACTTGAAGAGTATTTAGAAGAAGAGGAAGACTAATGAAATCAAAATTTCAGGAACTATTATTTGATCTTAGTGAGAAATTAGATTTAGATTTAGATTTACATGTTGATAAAAATAGAGCTTGCTCAATTTTATTTGATAATGTTGTAGTGCAACTAGAGCTAGATGAAAGCTCAGATAATTTAATAGTTTTTTCATCAATAGCAGAGATTCCTGCAGGAAAATACAGAGAAAAGGTTCTTTTAAATAGTCTTAAAGCAAATAATGAGTTCCCATTCATTGCAACCTTGTCCTATTTTGAACCGGACGCATCACTTTCAATGCATAATTTTTTAGATTTTGAGCATTTGAATGCAGATATATTATCTAGTTATCTTGCAATCTTTGTAGAGCTTGCTCAAAAATATAAAAAAGCAATAGAAACAGGACAGAGCTCTATTAAATGAAATTTAAACTCTTATTTTTTTTTCAAAAATCTGGAAATACATGAAATAAAATATAAAGGAAAGTTATAAATATTCACATCTTGTTTGAGGTTCATAAGTGTAGTTCGAAGAAGTCTGGAAGATGAATATTTGTCACCATAAACAAGAAGACTCTTTTTTTTCTGAGAGTTTCCTGCTTTTACTTCAAGAGGATAAATTTCATGATCTGTTTCAAGCAAAAAGTCAACTTCAGCAGAACCTTGACTAGCCCAATAATAAAGGCTCTCTTGTTTTGATGCTATTAATTCTTGAGCAATAAAATTTTCTGTTAAAGATCCTTTAAATTCTGTAAATAATTGATTTCCATCTATAATAGTCTGAGCAGAAAGATTACTTTGAGCGCCTAACAAACCAACATCTAATAAAAAGATTTTAAAAATATTGTTATTTGCATAAG
>JAAKFW010000067.1 GCA_011064905.1 Candidatus Anoxychlamydiales bacterium
CCTTCCCAAGGAAACGGTCTTTTAGCAGGTGGGATATTCTGATCTTTTTGAAATTTCGTAACTAAGCCACCTATAATAGAGCCAATTCCACTAGATTGTTGAAGAGCAGATAGTGCTATTATTTTAGCTGTAGCTTTAGATGCATCAATTTTTGGATTTTCAAATGTTCCTTTTATTGGTATTTTTATAACGTAATCATCAGGAAGATTTTCAATACCAAAAACGCTATATAGAGTATCCGCTGTTATTCCTAAATTCATTTTTAGAGCTTTATTATTTAGATCTATTTTTCCCCAAGTACATAAGTGAACAGTTTCATCTATTAAAAAATCCATTCTATCTGAATATAACATGCCATTATCTATTTGGATGTTTACATTTGTAAACCACATGCTAACTGAATTTGAAGATCTAAGTTTTGCAAGAGAAGTCATAGTTCTTATGGCTCCAGTGTTAGAGATAATCATTTTATTTAGATCTACTGACATATGCCCGATTTTTAGGTTTTGAGTGTTAAAAGGGGATATCGGGTAAGAAAAACCATCATTTGAGATTCTAGTGATTATTGGAGAATTTTTTTGAGATGCAAGATATGTAATATTATTTGCAAATTGAGGGTTGATCGGAGAAAGATTTAAAACAATTGTAGCTGATTTTGTTAGAGTTATTTTGTTTTTTTCATAGAAAAGATTTAAATTAGCATTAGCATTTGTAGATTTGAGATCAATATTTATAGGTCCTTTTAAATTATCTAGAGTGGATTCTATTTGTAGATCTAAACTAGATCCTAGAATTTGAGATAGAAGATTTTGATATTTTGGGCTTTTTGAAAAAAGCAACTGATCTAAACCAATTGTTGGTATGTTTTTAGCGGTTATTGTTGACTGAATTTCATCTCCTTCGAAATGAATAGAAGCTCTAAAACTTCCAGATATTTTATTTTCAGTAGTTTTCCCGGAAATTTCAATTGAGTTTATTCCTTTTAGATCTGCTTTTATTGATGCGTTAACATTATTAAAATTAGCATACGGCTTGTTTGGATAATGAATTACTACATTTAAGTTATCAACTTGAGTATTAGCAAAGAGTTTTAGGTTTTTATAGTTTTTTATAGTTTTATAAAAAGATAAAAGACTCATATTTGATGTGATTGAATCTACATCCAAATCAATATTTGGATCTTTATAACTTAATTTTTTTATTTTTTGAGGTCCAAACCAAGTTAAATGAAAAGATTCGATTTCAACTTTAGCATTTGATTTTTTTTCTATCTTATTAATTAAAAAAATTGTTCCTGCTTTTGTAGAGAAAACAGCTGGTAGAAAAAATATAAAAATAGCTAAAGCTATTAATATAGAAATTAAAATTATATAAATTGGTTTTTTAGAGTTTTTTAAGTTTTTTTGATTTTGATTCTGATTTTTTTTATTCATTCAACTGTTACCGATTTTGCTAAGTTTCTTGGGCGATCTATATCTGTTTTTCTTATCTTTGCAATAAAATAAGCAAAAAGTTGAGCTGCTATTGTAGAAGGAAATATAGCAAGTTCATCTATTGTGTTATCAAGCCAAATAACATCGTCTGCAATATCTTCAATACCATAAGAACCTTTGGTTGCAAAAGCTAAGATTTTAGCATTTCTAGCTCTAGCTTCCATTAATGAAGAGAGCATTTTATCATATGTTTTTTTATTTGATGAAAAAGCAATTATTGCAAGTTTAGAGTCTATTAAAGCGAGTGGGCCATGCTTCATTTCACCTGCTGGATAAGCACTTGCATGAAGATACGATATCTCTTTTAGCTTTAAAGCAGCTTCCATTGCGGTTGGGTACATTAAATTTCTGCCTAAAAAGAAAAAATTCTCGTATTTTGAATATTTTTTAGCTTTCTCTTCTATTATAGATGTGTTTTTTAAGATTTTCCTAACTTTTGATGGAATTTTTTTTAGTTCATTTAAAAGTAGGATAGCCTCTTTTTTTTGCATTGATTTTAGTCTCGCTAAGTATATTGCAAAGAGATATAAAACTGTTATCTGTGAGGTAAAAGATTTAGTTGAGCATACACTTCTTTCTATTCCTGCTTTTAAAAATATTGAAGAGTCTGAAATTCTAGATAAGCTAGAGTTTTTTGCATTTATTATAGATAGGATTTTTGCGCCTTTTTCTTTTGTAGTTTTTATCGCGGCAATAGTGTCTGCTGTCTCTCCTGATTGAGATATAGCGATAACTAATGTGTTTCTAGTTAAAATAGGAGTTTTAAATCTCATCTCTGATGCAATCTCTATAGAGACTGGGATATGTGCATTTTCTTCTATTAATGATTTTCCGATGAGCGCTGCATGATGAGATGTTCCGCAGGCGGTAATTATAATGTTATCTATTTTTGATAAAAAGCTTTTCGAGAATTTTAAATCTTCAAATTCAACAAGTCCTTTATTTTCTACAATTCTTCCAAGATATGCTTTTTGTATGGTAGCTGGTTGATCGAAAATCTCTTTGAGCATAAAATGCTCAAATCCTTTTTTCGAAAATTTTATGTTTTTAGCGTTTATCTTCTCAAATTTTTTTTTAATCGGTTTGTTTTCTAGATTTACAACTTTTATTTCTTGGTTTTTTATATGTGCGATTTCATCGTTTTTTAAAAATATCACATTTAAATTTCTACCAGAGAATGCATTGGGGTCAGAAGAGATTATTACTTCAGTTTTTTTATCGTTAAACCCAATAGCCAATGGAGATTCTCTTGAAGCTGCTATTAGTTCATTTGGATGATTTTTATGAATCATTGCAATAGCAAATGACCCTTTTAGTTCTTTTAAACTTTTTATAGTAGATTCAACTAAATTATTTTTATAGTTAGAAGAAATTAGCTGCGCAATAACTTCTGTATCAGTATCTGATCTAAATTTAATGTTTTTAGAGATTAATGATTTTTTTAAAATATCAAAGTTTTCAATGATGCCATTGTGAACTATAGCTAAATTTTTCTCAGCATCAAAATGAGGATGTGCATTTTTCTCATTTGCGCTTCCATGGGTTGCCCATCTTGTATGACCAATTGCTAAGTCTAATTTAAGATCTTTTAGATTAATTTTTTTTTCTAAAGCCTCAATTTTACCACTAGCTTTAAAATGAATGAGCTTATTGTTTTTTATAGCTGCTATTCCTGCCGAATCATAGCCTCTATACTCTAAAAGTTTTAAGCCATTTAAACATTCTTTTACTGAACTTTTAGATCCTAGATAAGCAAAGATTCCACACATAAATAACTCTTCTGGTTTTTATCAGTATAGCAAATTTATAATTTATTTGCCTTTTATCTTTTTATTTCATCTTTCATTTTTTTATGATGTATGTGCCAAGCGGGTTTTCTAAAATATCTGATGATAAATGGTATTATTAAAAATATGATACTTCCTCCAATTAAAAATATCTCGTAAGAGAGGGGGTTAAATCCAGCAATTTGCGTGGGCGGGATGTATCCTACAATTAGTGCAAAAGTAGTTCCTATTATTCCAATGGAACCAACAACCCACATGCCAACATTTTTAAATGGTATTTTATATGCTCTTTCAACATTTGGTTTTTTATATCTTAAAACAATTGCTGATATAAACATGAGTATGTACATGAATTGATATAAATGCGCGGTTAGATTAAGTAGAATCCAATAAGATGAGCTAATGGTTGGGGTTAATAAAAATACAAAAGCCAAAATAGTTACGATGATAGCTTGCAATACTAAAAGATTTACAGGAGCTTGATATTTGTTTAGCTTTTGTAAAACAATAGGAAGATCGCCATGTTCAGCTGTTGCATACATCCCTTTTATCGGTCCAATTGTCCAGGTGCTTATCATTCCAAGAGCGCCTATTGTTATGAAAAAAGCAACAACAGATGTGAGTTTTGGAAAGTTATAAGCCCTAAAAAAACTAGCCATAGCTTCAATAGCTCCAGCTGGAAGTTCTATATTTCCAGATGGAATAACAATAGCGATGGAAAGAGCCCCAAAAGATACAATTGTAATAATAATTATTGCTGATATTAAAATGGAAATAGGGTAATTCTTCTTAGGGTTTTTCACTTCTTTTGCATGAACAGCAGACATTTCAAGGCCGCTAAGTGACATCAATACTCCAGAGATCAGTGCAAATTGTGATATAGAATTAAAATCCGGGAAAAATGTCTTTTTTGAAAAAACTATTTGAGAAGGATTGCCTAAAAGTAGCCAGAGGCCTGCTAAAACAATAATTAAAACTCCAGGCAGTATAGTTCCAAACATCGCGCAGATAGTGCTTATCCAGCCCGATATTGTCATCCCAAAAAAGTTAACTATAGTTGATAACCAAAAAACTACAATTATTGAAATCATAATAAAAGTTTTATTTTGAGCGAGAGTTGGATCAAAGATATAAGCAAAACTAACAGCTGCAAAAGACAAAGCTGTTGGATACCATATCACATTTTCAATCCATTGAAGCCATATCGCTAAGAATCCAAAATTATCTCCTAAAGCTTCTTTTACCCAGATATACACTCCACCTCTTTGTGGCCAACCAGTTGCTAGCTCAGCTGAGATAAGTGCGATCGGAATGAAAAATCCAAATGAAGAAACAATAATAAAAAAAATAGATGCAAAGCCATATTTTGCAGAAACAGATATGTTTGCAATATTTACTAAAGCTGCGACATTTATCATCGCTAGCATAAAAACATTAATCGAACGTCCTTTTTGAAACATTTATACCAACTCTTTTTTTCCTTAAAAATATTAAGTGTATTTCATCTAAGCTTAAATTTAAAAAAAATAATTAAAAATTTTCGCATCAAAAAAAACATTTTTGCTTTTAGAGCTATTCATGTATAATGTTAAAAAACAAAAATTGATTATCATGAAGCCATTGGAAAAAAGAGAGTCTTGGAAATCTAGAACTGGATTTATTTTCGCGGCGCTTGGTTCTGCTGTAGGTCTTGGCAGCATTTGGAGATTTCCATATGTTGTAGGGCAAAATGGTGGAGCGGCTTTCATTTTACTTTATCTGATTTTTTTAGCTCTGATTGGCTTTCCGATTTTAGTTGCTGAAATTCTAGTTGGAAGAACAGCTCAACTATCCCCATTTGGGGCTTTTAAAAAAATTGGCAAAAATAAATTTTGGGGTCTTTCTGGTAAATTAGTTATTTTTACAGGTCTTCTTATCAGCTCTTTTTATAGCGTTATCGCAGGCTGGATGTTGGGCTATTTAATAGAGGCTATTTCTGGACATTTGAGTTTTTCCGGGGCTTCTCAGGCCTTAGAGCATTTCGATAAGCTTAGCTCATCTGCTTTTTGGTCTGTCGGATTTCATTTTATTTTTATGGCTTTATCTATTTTAATTTTGTTTTTGGGAGTGAGAAAAGGTATTGAGCAAAAAAGCAAAATTATGATGCCTCTTTTGATTATAGTTGTAATTATTTTAGTAGTTAAAGGAGTGACGCTTCCCTCTGCCTCCAAGGGTTTAAAATTTTTATTATCTCCTAGATGGGATTTAGTAACTCCTGCTGGTATATTAATAGCTCTTGGACAAGCTTTTTTTACTCTCTCATTAGGGCAAGGAACAATGGTGACATATGGAAGCTATCTCTCTAAAAAAGAAGATATCCCAAAAAGCTGTTTTCCTGTTGTCTTATTAAACACTCTTATTGCTATTTTAGTGGGCGTCGCTATTTTTGCTATAGTTTTTTCTCAAGATTTAGAGCCAGGTGCTGGTCCATCACTCATTTTTGAGACATTACCTTTAGTTTTTACTAAGATGAAATTAGGCTATGTGTTATCTATCTTTTTCTTTCTTTTGGTAACACTCGCTGCTTTAACATCAGAGATTTCAGCTTTAGAGCCTTTTATTTCGTATTTAATAGATGAAAAAGGTTGGAAAAGAAAAAAGGCATCGATCTTTACAGGTGTTTTAGCTTTTTTAATGGGGGTGCCTTCTGCTCTATCTTTTGGCCTTTTAAAAAGATTTACACTCTTTGGATTAAATTTTTTCGATTGCTTATCTTTTTTTTCTGTAAATATTTTAGTGCCACTTGGCGGCTTTTTAATTGTCGTTTTAGTATCATATGTCTGGGGTATAAAAAAAGCTTTTGAGCATCTAAAAGTATCTAAGGAAGCTTTTTTTCATCATAAACCATGGGTTGCTTGGTATTTCAAAGTTTGCTTAAAATATATATCTCCAATATTAATTATTTTAATTCTTCTTAATGTTTTAGGCTTTTTTTGATATATATCAAATTTTAAGCAACCTAAAGAAAAATGGCGTTTTTTAAAAATTTTATAGTCGTAGTAATTCTTGTTGGGATTTTAACAAGAATAGCTCTATATCTATTTTCTAGAAAATTAAAAAAAGATATGGCTGTTTTTTTAGCTTTCTTTACAGTTTCAGTAATAATTCTTCCAATAGTTTCTCTAACTTTAGGGTTTGACATTGCTGTATCTGAATATGTTGTAGCTTTGGTTATCTGGCTGCTTTTTGATCTTATGAGAATAAAAAAGGATATAAAGAAGAAAAAAAAATGAAGATTTTAATTTATTTTATAGAATGGCTATTTGCTTTTATTATTATTTGGGGTTTGAACTATAGTTTAAATAATATTTTGAAAAGAAAGATATCTCCTGTAATGGCCTCTGTTTTTACTTTTATTATAATTGGACTTTTTTGTTTTTTCGTATCGCCTTATCTTATAACTTTTACTTATCCTTCTTTGATTTATCTTCCTATAGCATTTTTCTTTTTCGTTATAACATTAATAAAAGTTGAAAAAGTTTAATCTTTAAAAAATGAATCAAATCCATTCTTCGAATCATCATGATCAGAGTCAGGATCTAGATCCTTGAAAAGTTTTTTAGCGATATCTTTTTTTGATTTTGAGTTATCTTCATCTAGACCATCTTTAATTGAAAATTCTTCACAATAGTTATTCTTCTCTCTATCAACTATATATTCTGTATTTGGGATTAAACAATCGTTTGGTTTTCCAATTAAATAAAATCTGCAGTTTTTACAAACATGTAGATCTGCTTCGCAAAAAAAGCAGGTTTCCTTGAAACCTACTTTTTTATTTGGCAGATCTAGTTTTTTTTTGCATTTATGACAATACATTTTCTTTTGCTATCCTTATCGTCTGCCTCCTACTGGCACTCTAGATCCTGACATAGAGCTATCTAAACGAACAGATGGTGGTGATCTTGGTATCGATGCTCCTAAGCTCGGAGAAGAAGAAGAAGATGATGATGATGAACTTGGAGAATAGCTTGGAGAGAAATTTCCATAGGGGCTTGGGCTGCTAGCTATACTTGCCCTTGGAGCAAAAGATGAGCTAACGTCATCACTACTTGTTGATGGGCTAGTAGCTCTTGGAATGCTAGTTGGCGTTATTCCACCTGTTCCGACAGGGCCTCTTGGTGAACTGTCTGACGGCCGCTCTGATCGCCACTCTGGTCGCGGGGGTAGGGTTGGGACATAATAATAAGATCCGCCTCTTCTAGATGCAGCTGAGCTCGCTACAGACGGTGTTACTCCACCTGTTCCAACAGGCCCTCTTGGAGCTGAAGCAGATGCACTTTCTCTTACAACAGGTCTTCTAGGAGTAGGATTCGAGCTACGCCAACTAGCAAAAGTAGGCCTTCCCATGGATGCCCACCCATCAAAAGAAGGAGATCCCATTTCTATCCACTCATTATCTAATAAAATTATTCT
>JAAKFW010000068.1 GCA_011064905.1 Candidatus Anoxychlamydiales bacterium
TCAGAAAGATTTGGATTATTTAAACTATACTTTTCGTTAACAATCTGAAAAGACATAGATGATGCTTTTATAAGCTCTTTTGCTGAAAGCGCTTGGGCTGATGGGAAATCTAAGACTATATTTGAATCAATAGTTCTTATATTTACTTCAGATACGCCCATTTTATTAACGCGATTATAAAGCTCGTTTACTCCTTGTTTTAGAGCTGCTTCATCTTTTACTAAATGATTGTTTTGATCTCTTAGCTCGATTTGTACGGTTTTTCCTCCAGATAGATCGAGACCCCAATTTAAGATCTTTCTTTCGTCTCCTCTAAAATACTTTTTAAAACTTAAATAAAGATTACTAAAAAGTGGGTTTTTAGTAGGTGGTGCATAGTCATATCTAACAGATGGATCTAAACTTATTTGAGATGCATTGTAATCATCTTTCCATTTAAGTAAATCTTCTTGGATTGAAGTTTCTATTTTGTTCAGAGTTATAACTCTTTGTCCTAAATTTGAAAATTCTAAAGTTGCATATTTTTTTGAACCATGAACCTCAAAATTTTCTCTAGTGGCTTTCAAAATAGTCTGGTAATAATCATCTTTTTCAAAAATAAAAGCATTTGAAAATCCAGATGTTTTGGAAAGTAATGATCCCGGAAATCCTAGATATCCATTTTGAGAGAGGATAGATTTTAGCTTATTAAAATCTTTGAAAAAGCTTTTTGCCTCTTCACTATTTTCGTAAGATTGATATTTTTGAAGAATTTTATCGAGTCCCTTAGCTATCACATAAATAGAATTAGCTCTCATGCTAACAGGAGTTTGATTTGAGATTAGTGTCGGAACATATACAACTAAACAAAACTCTTTTTGCTCTTTAGGTAGTTTTTGATATGTTTCAAAATCATAAATTGGTAGCGACTCGCGATCTAAATCAGGATGTTTTGGGTTCCAGTCATTTAAAATTGTGTTTAAAATTTGGTTTGATTCAACTTTAGCGATCTCATTTAAATTTAATACTAAATAACTAGATGTATTCTCTAATGCATGTAAATTGATGTTAAATTCATCTTTTTCACTCATGATTTTTTCATCAGTTCTTGTAGATAACCTAGCTATTTCATTGATTATTAACTGATCAAATGAATCTTTTTTTTGAGCTTTTAGAGTCTCTTCAAAACGAACTATATCTCTATGAAGTGTCAAAAAGACTTTATTATTTGAGAAATCTACAATCAATTGGCTGATAAATGGATTGTTAGACTTTAAATCAATCTTCAATAAATTAGAGGAATCCTTTTTGAATGCTGAATCTAAAGATTGATAGATATCATTATAATTAAATGGTTTTTGAGATTTCGAAAATTTAGCAATATTATTTTTTAAAATATTCTCTGCACTAATCAATGAAGTTTGTCTTTTATCTAGTAAATATTGCTTTTGTCTAATCTCATCTGATACGAATTTTTGATCTTTTTGGGATTTTGTAATATTTGATTTTTCTAAAGTGATTTCAGCTCTATATCTACCAAGTGTATCAATGAGTGATTGAATAGCGCTTTTTGGATTATCAAAATGTCCTTGCGTAAATGATGCAAAATATCTACTTGTAATAGGAGATGATTCTCCAAAAACCTTTGTGAAATCTAAAATGCCATGAACTAAAGTAAACACCATGTTTTTTGTCATTTGTGATGTGGGATCTTTTATGATGTTTTCTAAAAGAATGGCGTTTTCAGATGTTCCGGCAACAGACGAGCCTATTTCAGCTGTTCGATCAAATATTACGTCTTTATATGTAGATGAAATATTTTTTTTGTCATCTAATTTAGATGCATATTCAAAAAAATCATTTACTCTATTTTTATCAAATTGAATTGGTATCTGTCTTCTTATAGTAACTTTTTTACTCTCAAATTGATCTGAGTTTAAAACATTTAGCTGCGCCGGAACAAAAGATATTAGGTTTCCAGCTCTTGAAACATGCTTTTTAAATTTAGCAGCATCTTCGTTTTTAAAAAAATCTATACCGATATGATCCGGGTTGCTTTTACTGATTTCAATAGATCTGGTTTTGATCTTTAGCATTTTTAAATAAGATTTTATCCACAAAACAGAATCTTTTTCTAAGACGTTTACCCTATTTGTGATGTTTGAAGCTATGCTTTCTGCTTTTGCTTTTTCAATCGGTTTTTTAAGTGGCTTTGAATAATAAAAAATTGTTGGTAAGATATTATAAATTGTCAGAGCTATAACGATAATGATTAACCATTGCTGCCAACGCTTTTTCTTGTGCATATTAGATACCTATTTTTTTTGTTAAAAAAAAAATTAATAAAATAAAATAATACCTGAAATTTTAAGCGATGTCTAGCGAAATTAGATTAAATAGATTTTAAAATTGAATCTTTTATAATTTCAAAGATTTTTTTTCAAATTCTCAATAACTTTATATTTTAAAATAGTAGGTAACTTTGAAACAAAACTTCAGGTAAAAAATAATTTTATGGCAAATGCAATCAAAACTATTCCCATTACTTTTATTATGACATTTTGGAACTTCGTCATATAATTTTTAATGGCTTGAATATTGATTAATATGCTTAGTATAGTAAACCAAATAAGAGGAATAATAATCACTTCTCCTCCAATAAATAATTTAGTAAATATTGAAGTATTCTCTTTTAGAGTCATACTCAATATTCCTAGTAAAAAGAAAATTGCTTTCGGGTTTAGTAAGTTACATACAAAGCCCTCTTTGAATGCGAGAAAAGCATTTTTTTTGTTTTTTATCTCAATATCATCAGATTTTTCTTTGTTCAAAATAGCTTTAATTCCTAGGTAACACAGATAGGTGGCTCCTAAATATCGAATTATTAAAAGAACATTTTTATAGCGAGTAATAAATATGGAAAATCCCAAATTAATATATATTAAATGAATTAATAGAGCCGTTGATACCCCAATAGCTGTAAAAATTCCAGTTTTTCTAGAGCCTGTAATAGAATTTTTCATTACTAATAAACTATCTTGGCCAGGAGACATGGCTCCAAGCAGTTGTATAAAAGCAAAGGTCAGTAAATCATCCATATATCAAGGTTAAAAATTTAGTTTTTAATGCCTTATTATACAAAATATTGGCCATTCTTTTCTAGTAAAGAAATTTTTTAGATTTAGGGATTAAAATTCATATAAAATGGATAAAATAATGATTTGTAAAAATCATGCTCGAAACAAAATTAAAATTCTTATATGCTTTTAATCTTTAAAAGCTCAAAAAACTGAAAACATGAACATTAAATGACATCAACCACCAAGTTAAATCCTCGAAAAACAATTGAAAAGTTAACCGCAGATTTAACAAAAGTACCCTCGCACATTGCTATTATCATGGATGGCAATAGAAGATGGGCAAAAAAAAACAATCTACCAGCTGCAGCAGGACATATTAAAGGAGCTCTTGCTCTAACTAACGTTGTAAAACTCGCCTCTAAATTAAAAATCAAAACTCTAACAGTTTTTGCTTTTTCAACAGAGAATTGGCTTAGATCGAAAATAGAGATCAATAGTCTTATGAAACTTTTTAACCTCTATTTAAAAAAACAGCTAAAATTCATGCAAAAAGAAAAAGTGAAGTTAAGCGTTATCGGCGATCTATCAAAACTACCTGAAAATTTACAAAAAGCTTTTAATTCTACTATTGAAAAAACAAAAGATAATGATGTTATCGAACTTGTAATTGCTGTTAACTATGGCTTTAAAGATGAAATGAAAAGAGCAATTCAAAAAATTGTTGAAGACTTTGAGAATAAAAAAATTTCGAAAAGTGATATTTCAGAGGATTTAATATCTGAGTATTTAGATACAAAAAATCATACAGATCCAGATCTATTTATAAGGACAAGCGGGGAGAATAGACTTAGCAACTTCTTGCTTTGGCAACAAGCCTATTCAGAGATTTATATAACGGATATTCTATGGCCTGATTTTAAAGAAAAAGATTTTTTAAATGCTATACATGAGTTTCAAAAAAGAAAAAGAAGGTTTGGAGCTTAAAAATGTTAAAAAAAATAATGTTAAAAAATTATAAAATATTTTTTTTAACACTTGTTTTTTTTACTCCCTTTCGCTTTTTAAATGCAGCGACTATTGAGTTTTTTTCTATAAAGGCTGAAAATATTCCGCATCATGTAGCTATTATTATGGATGGTAATAGAAGATGGGCAAAAGAAAATGACCTTTCTTTGTATGAAGGCTATATTAAAGGAGCGGAGGCTTTATCAAATATAATTGAAGCTTCAATAGATTTAGGAGTAAAAGTTTTAACTCTCTATGTGTTTTCAACAGAAAATTGGTCACGTCAAAAAGAAGAAATTGATACTCTTCAAAATATTTTTGAGTATATGTGTATAAATCAAAAAAAAGATCTAATGGATTTGGATGTGAAAATAGATGCAATAGGAGATATTTCAAAACTTCCAAAAAGTACTCAAGATAGGTTTAATGAGTTAAAAAAAGCTTGCCAAAATGGTAAAAAGCTGGATTTGATTTTAGCAATAAATTATGGTAGAAGAGATGAAATAAATCGCTCAATTATAAAAATAATAGACGATGTTGAAAATAATATTATTAAAAAAGAAGAAATTACTCAAAATTTGATAGCAAGCTACTTGGATACAAATAATATACCAGATCCAGATCTTTTAATTAGAACAGCTGGTGAAGCTAGTCTTAGTAATTTTTTGCTCTGGCAAGGAGCTTACACAGAAATTTATATCTCAGATTGTTATTGGACGGATTTTTCAAAAACAGAGTTTATCATAGCAATGCTAGATTACCAAAAAAGAAGTAAAAAGGTAGCACAATGAAAAAGTTTAAGGATTTAAAAAGTAGATTTTTAGTCTCTATAATCTCAATTCTCATATTGATATTAGTAATATTTTTTGCAAATCTACTCTTTATGAGATTTGTTGTAACATTAGTTATCTGCCTTTTAGGCGCTTTTGGAGCTCTTGAATTTGTTCATTTTGCTCAAAAAAAACAAATTGCAATCGATAAAAATTTGCTAGTTGGCGCTGTTATTTTTGAGATAATAGCTTTTTTTATCTATTCGCAATATGCAGAGCTTCAAATTTTACCGATTTTAGTTTTCTTTCTTTTTATGCTCTTTTTGTTTTTCTCTAATTTTAACAAAATAGAAAATTCTTTAACTAGAGTGGCTACGGCTACCTTTGGGTTTTTATACATAGCTATCCCACTTGGTATGGTTTTACCTATTTTATATATTGAAACTATCGAAATGCAAGATGGAAGGTTTTGGATATTTTATCTGATTTTTGTAACAAAAATAACAGATATTGGAGCTTATTTTGGCGGTAGGCTTTTTGGTAAAAAAAAGTTAGCTTCAAAGGTTAGCCCTAAAAAAACTATTTTCGGTAGCGTAACTGGCTTAATCTTTGCAGTAGGAGGAAGTCTTTTATTTTTAATGTTTTCAAAATCTAGCGTATTTGATTTTAACTTATCAGAGGCGATAGTTTTAGGTGTTATTTTAGGTGTGTTTTCTCAATTTGGTGATCTCTCTGAATCTCTTATGAAAAGAGATGCCAAAATCAAAGATAGCTCAAAAATTCCAGGATTCGGAGGAGTATTAGATATGTTAGACTCTCATATATTCAATATTCCAATTTTATTTATGTTTTTGGTAGGATAGTAACCATGATAATTACAATAGATGGCCCCGCAGGAGTTGGGAAATCCACAGTTGCTAAACTTCTTGCTCAAAGGTTGAAATATTCATATTTCGATACAGGGGCTATGTATCGAGCTGTTACATATGCATTTTTAAAAAATGAAATAAATATTGATGATGAAACCAAGGTTCTAGATTTTTTACAAAACTCTTTTAATTATGAAATAAAAGAAGAAAATGGTTTAAAATTTTACTTTGTGAATAATGAAGATGTTACAGAAATTATAAGATCGAACTACATTACAGATCAGGTATCTTTTGTCTCTGCAAAACCCTATGTAAGACAAAATTTAGTTCCAATGCAAAGAAAATTCGCAAACGATAAAGATATGGTTTGTGAAGGCAGAGATATGGGAACTGTAGTTTTTCCAAGCGCCGAAATAAAAATTTATTTAACAGCAAAAATATCTGTAAGAGCTCAAAGAAGATTTAAAGAATTTATAGAAAAGCATCCCCAAGATATTGCTACTTTAGATAAAAATCAAATTCTTCAAGATATCCAAAGAAGAGATGAAAAAGACTCAACTAGAAAAGCCTCGCCTTTAAAAAAAGCAAAAGATGCTCATCACATAGATACCTCAAATTTAAGTATTGATGGTGTTGTAAAAAAAATTATAAAGAAAATAAAACATGAACAAAAAATAAAATTCGCTTATAGGCTCGTGAGAGTAGTTTCAAGATTTGTTTTAAAAACATTTTATAAATATAGAGTCTACGGCAAAGAAAATATCATTAAAGGCGCAGCTATTGTAACATCGAATCATGTATCTTTTTTTGATCCATCTGTTCTTACTGTAGCTATCGAGGAAGAGATCCATTTTTTAGCTAAGGAATCTCTATTTAAAGTTCCAATTTTTAAAAATCTTTTTAGAGCTTTAAATGCCCATCCAATCTCCGGAAAAGAATCTAATATTCAAACCATTAAAGAAGTAAAAAATATTTTAAAGACCGGGAAAAAGATAGTTATTTTTCCAGAAGGAACTAGAACAGATGGTAAAATCACAAAACTACTCCCTGGCGTTGGTTTTTTAATAAGCTTATCTAAATGCATAACTATTCCAGTTTATATTCATGGAGCTAATAAAGCATGGCCAAGAGGTAAAAAATTTCCAAGACTCTTCGGGCAAATATCATGTATTTTTGGAAAACCCATCAGATTTGAAGAATTTGAAAAAATAGATAGAAATAAAAGAATTCCTTTTATTTTAGCTAGAATAGAGAATGAATTAAAAAATTTAGAGAAATGGGCTGAAGATGGATTTAAAGGAGAGCAACCTTAAATATATTGAAAAAAAAGAATTTTTTTTTTCATGATAATAAACAATCACTAATCGGAGGTTATAATGGCTAAAAATATTAAAATGTTAGACGAATCAAACTTTTCTAAAGAAATTGAATCAGGTGTTACCTTAATAGATTTTTTTGCCGAATGGTGTGGCCCTTGTAGAATGCTAGCTCCAGTTGTTGAAGAAGTTGCTACTAGCTTAAAAGATAAAGCATCTTTTGGTAAAGTTGATATCGATAAACAAGTAAAACTTGCTACCGAATATCAAGTAACTTCTATTCCAACTTTAGTCTTATTTAAAGAGGGAAAAGAAGTTGATAGAATCGTCGGGCTTAGAGATGAAAAAGCTCTAAAAGAATTCGTCGAAAAAGCTCTAAAATGAGTAGATTTATATTTTGGTTTGTAGTTTTTGTTTTTATCTCAGGGATATCTCTTCATTATAAGTTCGATATCCCATATTTTCTCTCTTGGATAGGGAAGCTCCCCGGCGATATGATAATTAGAAAGGGAAAGACTATATTTTATGCTCCAGTGACTACTGCCGCTCTAGCTTCCTTAGCTTGGACAATTTTTTTAGGGGCATTTTCTAGAAAAAAGTGAATT
>JAAKFW010000069.1 GCA_011064905.1 Candidatus Anoxychlamydiales bacterium
AAAATTTCTTTTCTTTGATCTTTTTTTCAAAAGTCTTTATTTTTATATTCTTATGGATATCAAAGAAGCATTAGAAAAAAGAGCTGGTTTAACTATTTTATTAAAAGTCAAAGAGTATAAATCGACTTTTATAAGTGTGTTAAGGACAAGATCAAAAATTCAAATATCACTTCACAAGCTTTTTTTAGATGCTCCAAATGATGTAAAAGAAGCTGTGGTTGTATATTGTCTTAAAAGAGATAAAATAGCGCATAGCATTTTAAAAAATTATGCTAATAGATATTTCGTATCAGCTGATTATACCCATAGATTAAATGTAAAAAAGCTGAAAATAAAAGGTGAGTTTTTTGATTTAAAACAGATTATGGATAATTTAAATCTTATCTATTTCAAAGGAGCTTTGAATCTAAATATTACTTGGTTTGAAAAACCGAAATACAGAAAATTTCGGCATATTACTTTTGGCAGTTTTGATAAGAATTCAAATTTAGTAAGAATCAATAAAATATTAGATAGAGCAGATATTACATTTTATTTTATAAATTATATAGTTTATCATGAGATGCTTCATTATGTATGTAAAGAGATTATAGCAGAAGATGGAAAAAGAAAAATCCATACTAAAGAGTTTAAAAACGAAGAAAAAAAGTTTGCATATTATAATGAGGCGAAAGAGTTTGGGAAAAGGTTTTTAAATAAAGGAAAAAAATATGGCCGGTCATAGTAAATGGGCTAATATAAAACATAAAAAAGAAAGAGCTGATAAAAAAAAGGGAAAGGTATTTTCTAGAATAGCAAAAGAGATCATCTCTGCTGTAAAAGCAGGGGGAGTAGATCCCAAAGCTAATGCTAAACTAAAACTTGCTATTCAAAAAGCTAAAGATGCAAATCTCCCAAATGATGTAATCGATAGAAATATAAAAAAAGCAGCTTCCAAAGATCAGAAAGATTATTTAGAGATGTCATATGAGCTATATGGTTTTGGAGGAGTAGGGCTTATAGTAGATATTATGACAGACAATAAAAATAGGATAGCATCAAATATTAGAATTGCTACAAATAAATGTGGAGGAAACGTTGCTATGCCTGGAGCTGTTGCTTTCAATTTTCAAAGAAAAGGTATTTTAAAAACAGAAAAAAAATTAGCTAAAGAAGATGAGCTTTTCATGAAAGCTACTGATCTTGGAGCTGAAGATTTTTTAGTTGATGATGAAACCTATACAATTATTTGCGTTATAGAAGATCTTCATAAAATTAAAAATGGTTTGGATATTAAATTAGAGACTTCTTTAGAGATGATTCCTAAAACTTTTATTGAATGTTCTGATGAGGATATTGACTCCAATATAAAACTTATTGAATTTCTGGAAAACATAGATGATGTAGATGCAGTTTATCACAATATGAAAATTTAACTAGGGATCATTATGAGAAAAATAGCTTTAATTTTTTTATTTAGTATCTCTTCTTTATTTGCAGATCCAAAAGTAGAGCTTGGAATAGATCTGTTTTTTAAAGATGGGAAAGCAGCTATACTTGATAATAAAAAAATAGCACTTTTGATTAATCATACAAGTGTAGATAAAAACTTAAAGCCTACTCTAGAAATTTTTAAAGAGAACGCTAAAAAATTTGAAATAATAAAACTATTTTCTCCGGAGCATGGCTTAAATGGGCAAAGTCTTGCTGGAGAAAAAGTAAATAACACAAAGTTTAAAAATATTGAAGTAGTGTCTCTTCATGGCTCTCACAAAAGACCAAGTGAGCAAATGTTAAAAGATATAGATGTTATCATTTATGATATACAAGAGATCGGATGCAGATCTTATACTTATGCGTCTACTCTATATTATGTGATGGAAGAGGCAGCTAAAAAGAATATTAAAGTCATAGTTTTAGATAGACCAAATCCTATAAATGGGATTATTACAGATGGACCAATGCTTGATGAAAAATATAGATCCTTTTTAGGTTATATTAATGTTCCTTATTGCCATGGTATGACAATAGGAGAGCTAGCGAAATTTTTTAATAGTGAATACTCAATCAAATGTGATCTTGAAGTAGTGGCTATGAAAGGATGGAAAAGGGAGATGTCATTTGAAGATACAGGCCTTAATTGGATTCCAACCTCTCCAAATATACCTGAGGCTGACTCTGCTCTTTTTAGTGCAACAACAGGGATTTTAGGAGAGTTAGAAATCGTAAGTATTGGAATTGGGTATACTCTTCCTTTTAAAATTGTTGGAGCTCCCTGGATAGATGCAAATATTTTAGCTGATCATTTAAACAAACAAAAACTCTCTGGGGTTAAATTTATTCCTTTTTATTTCAAACCATTTTATGGAGCCTATAGAAATAAGGATTGTCAGGGGGTGAAAATTATAGTAACTAATAAAATAATATATAGGCCTTTAGCTGTTCAATATCTAATAATTGGAATGCTAAAATCTTTATATCCTGAAAAAGTAAAAGAAAAATTAAAATCTCAAAGTGAAGCTAAGATTAAAACTTTTTGTTTAGTCAATGGAAATAAAGATATTTATAATTTTTTAGTAAATGAAAAATTTCCAGCTTGGAAGATGATTCAGTTTCAAGAGGATAAAGTTAAAGATTTTAAAGAGAAAAGAAAAAAATACCTTCTTTATTAATCTTGAGTTCTAACTGCGATAAAGACAAAGTTATGAAAGTGAGCCTTTACAAAAGAGTAGCAAAGTTGAGTTAGAGCAAAAAGAAAAAGCAAGTTAAACTCCTGAAAATTTTCTTTGTTTACCTCCCATCTCAAAAATATTCAAAAAAATATTTTAATTTTTTTATTGATTTAAAACTTATAAGAAAGACAAGATTATAAAATAAAAATATAATTTTACTTTTAGGTAAGAAAATGCCGGTTACAACAACAAAAATTTATTATCCAAAAAATGATCTTCCAGCAGACATACAACAAAAATTAGGAGGGCTTAATCTTTTACTTGTAGATGGTTTTTCTGCAGTTAGAGCGTTTTCAGCTGCGTTTTTTGAGAGGACATTTAGAGTTCATGAAGGTTTTTTTACAGAGGCAGATCCTCTTGCAAGAAAGTACTCTAATGATATTCAAGAAAAGCTATATGAAAGATCTCAAAGATCTATTTTTGATAAAAACAGAAGTGATAAACTTAATAAAAAGCCTACTGCAAAAGATAAGCAAAAAGCTTTAGGTAAATTGAGTATGGTATTTATAGATGTAGCTTCGGGCATGGGAGCTTTTACTAAAGTATTATTTAAAAGATTTTCAACTCAATATGATGGATTGATTGAAGAAGCAAATAGAAAATCTTCTGAATTTTCATATAACACATCCATGAAGCTATATAATTCTGCTAATGGGGTTTTTCAACCTTCTCAAAAGAAGAGTTCTTTAGAAAGAGGTAAGCCTAAATTACCTAAAGTTGAAGTGATAGTTAGTAAGCCTTTGGATGTTACAAAAAAGGAATCTGAAATTTTTGCAAAATCTCGTTCATATAAAAGAACAGCTTTTGTCATAGTCTTGATAGGAGTTGTTGTTCTATTGGCATATTATGTTTTTCCGATGTTTCAGATTGAGATGAGCAATGTGAATAATGCCTTAAAAACAGATATTGTAAAAACAAGAAGATTTTATGTTTTCAATAAAACAGAGCCTAATTGTTATGATGTAACTAGTGTATATTCTCTAACTTTAGATGGTAAACGTGAACCTTATTTAATAAAGACTCTTTGGGGAGCGCAGATGATTAAGTCTTGGTATAAAGACATTGCCATTAATTGTAAGAATTTGACTTGTAGCGCATGCAAAGCTAAATGTATGAGCATTAAAAAATCTATATTTGGATAGGGAAACAAAGCTATTAAAATTCTTTTTTAAGCTTTTTTTGTTTATAAAATTTTAGAAATTCAAAAACTCTAATAAAAGCTGTTAAAAAAACTAAAACAGAAAATGTAAGGGCTAGTATTTTGAAATATTTATAAAAAACTATCATTGAGATAAAAAATATAAAAGCCTCTGTCCTCTCTATCATTCCAACTGAATAGTAGAAGCTTTTTTCACTAGAGTTTTGAAAAAAGATAGCAACTACTAAAAAAGAGGTAATGCAAAGATAAGAGCTAGATATCATTAAAATAGACAAGAAAGATCTTTCTATTGGATCTACTAAAAAAAGAGCAACTATAATTAGCATCTCTACAATTCTATCAGAAAAAATATCTAAAACACTGCCTATGCTTGATTTTTTTTTAGATATTCTTGCAATAGAGCCATCTAGAGTATCTAAATATCCTGAAATTAAAAGGGTGAAAACAGCTAAATATTTTCGATTTAAAATTATTAAAAAAAACGAAAAAACTCCAAAAAAAGTAGAGAGGATAGTGACTAAATTCGGATCAATTTTTTGAATAAATTTTAGTTTTAATATTGGGTTTATCAAAACTTTTTGATATGGATCTCTAAAATTTGAATCTAACATATTTTATTTTTTAATTTTTTAAAGATTATTGGAAGAAGCATAAAAATAGAGAGCAAAATTAGAGCTAAATTCACTTCAAAAGTGAAAATAGATTTAAGCTCAAATTTATCTTGTTTAATGATAGATTCTAGAGCTGTACCTGCCACTGCAAATACAAAAGTGCCGGGAAGTATCCCAAAAAAGGTTGTCCATAAAAATGTAGAAAATCTAATTTTAAATAGAGCAGGAACTATATTTACAAGCCAAAAAGGGAAGAGGGGAATGAGCCTTAAAAAAAGCATGTAACATTTAGCATTTTTTTGAAACCCTATAGATATTTTATTTAAGAGTTTCCCTGCTTTTTTTATAAAAAAATCTTTTATAGCAGTTTTAGCTGCTATAAATAAAATTGAAGCTCCAATAGTAGCGCCTATTGCAACGTAGATAGTTGCTAAATATTTACCAAATAAAAATCCAGCTATTATAGTTAAAAAAACAGCTCCAGGAATAGAGAGCGCAGTAGATAGTATATATGTTAAAATAAATAAAATTGGAAATATGATTTTATGTTCGTCTAAAAGATTTAGCAGAGTTTCTCGATAATGTTTTAGATTTTCAAAAGAGAAAAAATCAAAGCCTCCAAAACTAATAGCTAGTATCATTAAGATAACAATTATTAAAACCGGCAAAAATCTTAAATATTTTTTCATTGTTTTCTTTTGAAAATTGTCTGGGTTAAATACATATCAGCTGCTTTTCTAATAGCTAAGCTATATGTTGGATATGGATAGATAAGATTAGCAAGACTATGAATTTTTATATTTTTTTTCATTGAAAGTATAATCTCAGATAGCATCTCACCGGCTCTTTTTGCGACTATGCAAGCGCCGAGAATTTCACCGGAGAATTTATGAGTTACAATCTTTACAAAACCTTTTTTTTCATTTTCACAAATAGCTCTATCCAAAGTATCTAAAGATACAAAATAGGTAGCTACGTGTTTTTTTGAGTGTTTTTTTATAGCTTGTCTCTCATTAAGACCAATAGAGGCAACTTCTGGATCTGTAAATGTTACTCTTGGCATTAGAGATAGAGAAATTTTCTTTTTTAAAAAAGGAACTAAAAGAGTAAATAAAACAGATCTTGCCATATTTTCTGCTTTGTGAGTGAAAAAGGGCTCTCCTATGCAATCTCCAATTGCAAAAATATGTTTTTTATTAGTTCTTGCAAAGTTATCAACTTCAATTCCTTTATTTGAGTAATCGATGCCTGCATTTTCTAAATTTAAATTTTTTAGATTTGCTATTCTGCCTGTTGCAACGAGAAGTTTTTCAGATTTTATCTGATTTACATAAGAGCTTTCTTTGTTTTTTACAATAACTTCAAAACTATCGTTTTGATATTTTATATTTTCAACGCTAGAATTTAAATATAAAGATATTTGCTCTTCTTCAAAAACATTTTTTAACATTTTAGAACTATCGATATCTTCATTAAATAGTATTTTAGGAGCTAAATCTATAAGAGTTACTTTAGATCCAAGTCTTTGAAAAGCTTGAGATAACTCTGAGCCAATAGCTCCTGCTCCTAGAATTGTTAAACTTTTGGGGATTTTTTCTAAATTAAAAATAGTTTCATTTGTATCATAGGGTGTTTTATCAAGGCCATTTATAGGCGGGATAAAAGGAACTGATCCTGTTGCTATTATAATTTTTTTTGCAAAAACATTTAATGTTTGGTCGTCTTTATTTATAGCTTCAATGATTTTATCTGTTTTAAATGAAGCTTTTGCTTTTAGAGTATCAACTCCTATTTTTTTTAAAGCTTTTTCATCTTCATTTAGACGAATTTTTTCAATTGTATCTCTTACTCTTTTAAGAGAAGAATTTGTATCAAAATCTAAATGATCAATTGTTGAATTGCCAATTTTGAAATTTATTCCAAAATCTTTTGCTCTTTTAATATCATGAGCTATTTTACTAGATGCGATTAGAGTTTTAGAGGGGATACATCCAAAGTTTGTGCAATCTCCGCCTAATAGATTGTTTTCAATTAATAAAACTTTTTTTTTGGCTTTAGCGAGTCCTATTGCTACAACTAATCCTGCAGCGCCGGCCCCTATGACAACGTACTTATATTTCATAATTTAAAAAACTGTCTATTACAAGGTATGAGTGTTTATTTTTATTGATCATTTTGTCAATAAAAATTTAATTTTATTCTATTTTTTGTTATTACAGTATTAAGAGAAAAACAGGGGAAATAAGATGCAAATTGGATTTGTAGGTCTTGGTAAAATGGGGCTTAACATGGTGAAAAGATTACTTAATCATCATGAAGTTACAGGTTTTGATTTAAATGAAGAAGCTATGAAATTAGCAGAAAAAGAGGGGATGATAGTAGCTGCTTCTATTCAAGAGTTAATATCTAAACTAAAACCTCCAAGAGTTATCTGGATGATGGTTCCATCTGGAGAAATTACGGATAAGACTATTGAAAACATCTCAAATGGTTTATCTAAAGATGATATTTTAATAGATGGAGGAAACTCATTTTATAAAGAATCTATAAAACATTTTGAAAACCTTAAAAAGAAAAATATCAACTTTTTAGATATTGGAACGAGCGGTGGTATTTGGGGTTTAAAAGAAGGATATTGCTTAATGGTAGGTGGAGATGAAAAATCTTTTAACTACGTGGAACCGATATTAAAAACACTAACTATCAAAGATGGCTACAGTTATATGGGAAAAGCAGGCTCTGGGCATTATGTAAAGATGATTCACAATGGGATAGAATATGGCCTTATGCAAGCATATGCTGAGGGGTTTGAAATGCTAAAAGAGAAAAAAGAGTTTGATTTAGATCTACATAAAATATCAAAACTTTGGAAAAGCTCATCTGTTGTAAGATCGTGGTTACTCGATCTTTTAGAGAATGTTTTTGAAAAAGATCAAAAGCTTTCTGGTATAAAAGCTTTTGTTAAAGATTCAGGAGAAGGTAGATGGGCTCTTAAAGAAGCGATTGATTTAGAAGTATCTACGCCCGTAATAGCTGTTTCCTTATTTGAAAGATTCTCCTCTCGCAAAAAAGATGCATTTCAAGATAAGATTTTAGCAAAACTAAGAGATGAGTTCGGTGGACATGGAACT
>JAAKFW010000007.1 GCA_011064905.1 Candidatus Anoxychlamydiales bacterium
CATTGCTTTAAATGAAAATAATTTAACTGTTACACAAGGATCAAATCAAACTTATACCGGGGTGATATCAGGAACGGGAAATTTTGCAAAAGATGGAGCAAGCAAATTAACACTTAATTCAGCTTCTGCGTTTTCATCTTTTACAGGAAGCACTACTATAACCGCAGGAATTTTAGAATTAAATTCAACGGCTGATTTGTTAGCCACTTCTAGTGCAGTAATAATTAATGGAGGCTCTTTAGATATTACAGCTACAACCTCTAGCAATCAATCAATCAAGGATTTGAGTGGTTCTGGAGAAGGTATAGATTTAAATGGATGGACTCTAACTATAAATCAAAATTCAATAGGGACTTTTTCGGGGGTTATTTCCGATACATCTGGAGCTGGTAATATTATAAAAGCAGGAACCTCTACCCTAACACTTGGAGGAACCAATACATATAGTGGTAATACCACTATTAACGGAGGAAAACTTATTTTAAATAATACAGGAGACATCTCCAGTGGAGCTTCTGTTACAATAACTTCTCCCGGTGTTTTAGCAATTGAAACAACTGGAGTTCTAACAAAAGGAATCAATCAATTATCTGGAGCTGGGAACATTGAATTAAATGAAAACTCTTTAATTATCACTCAGGGAACGGGATCTACCGATTATTCAGGAATCATTTCAGGAACCGGAGGAATTGAAAAAGCGGGATCTAATAATTTAACATTTAATAATGCAACAACAGCTCATTCATATACAGGAGGAACAACCGTTTCTAATGGATCATTAATATTAGATTCAGCAGGTAGTTCAATAGAGTTTTCTTCCTCAGTTGCACTAACATCTGGAAGCTCATCTTTAAAAATAACTGCAGCAGTTGGAGCCAAAGCAATTAAAACCTTAAGTGGTTCTGGATCTCTCGCATTAAATGGAAATGACCTTACTATTACACAAAACTCAGATCAAACCTTATTTGGTGTTATTGGAGGAGCATCAAGCGCTATTATAAAAGCGGGTTCAAGCAAGCTTACCTTATCAGGAACCAATACATATACAGGATCTACAACAATTAATGCCGGAATTATAGAATTATCTACAGCCTCCGGGAGTATATCATCATCTTCAGATGTAACAATAAGTGTAGGATCATTAGATATTGAATCTTCTGCAGGAACAAAAACTATTAAAAATATTTCTGGCGCCAGCGGCACAACTATAAATCTAAATGATAATGTTCTTACAATAAATCAATCAACAATTGGAACGTATTCAGGAGTTATTACAGGAGTGAGCGGCGGTATTTCAAAAGATGCTTCATCAGCAAATCTGACATTAGCTGGAGTTAACACATATGCAGGACCGACAAGTATTACAGGAACTGGAGGAACATTAATTTTAAACGACACTGGAAGTATTTCAGATTCATCAACTCTTACAATAATCTCGCCTGGAGTTTTTGCAATAGAAACTTCAGTTTCAACTCCAAAATCAATTAAAACTCTTGCTACTAGCAACGGAAATATCGAACTAAACACAAATCCTCTTACAATAAATCAAGCATCCGCTGGAATTTATTCAGGGGTTATTTCATCACCATCATCTACAGGAGGAATTACAAAAGCAGGAACCGCTAAATTAACTTTAAATGGAGCTAATACTTATATAGGCCCTACAGTAATAACTGCTGGAACTTTAACGCTAGCACCCCTCGGATCAATAGATTCATCTACTACTGTTACAATAACGAGCCCCGGCGTGTTAGAAGCAAACAATGGTGGTTCTTCAAAAAATGTTAATAACTTAACTGGCACCGGTAATATTGAATTTCCGATAAATTCAACTTTAGCAATTCCGCTTACTACATCAACTACGTATTCGGGAAACATATTAGGAACCGCCTCATTTGGAAAAATTAGATTAGAGGGGAATCTTAGTACTTTAACATTATCTGGAACAAATTCTTTTAATGAACTTGAGATAGGTTCTGGTATTTTAAGCGTTAGCTCTGATAATAATTTACCAGATACTTTACTTGACCTGCAACAAGGAACTTTTAGAGCAACAGATACATTTACCACCTCAACTCCTTTCAACATAACTACGGCTGGCGCTAAAGCAATCGAAGTTTTAACAAATAAAACACTTACTCTTTCTGGAACAATAACAGCTGACAATAATGTATCTAAAACAGGAGCAGGAACTCTTAGTATAAACTTTTCAAATATAGGAAACACCGGGATAACAACTCTAGCTGCAGGAACAATGAACATAAAACCGGCAGCGAGATGGAGCGCCTCAAACTTTAATATAAGCTCTGGAGCAAACCTCATTGGAACCGGAACTCTTCAAGCTGCTGTTACAAATGCAGGAACAATCTCTCCCGGAGAATCCATTGGGACTTTAGCTATTGTTGGAGCATATACAGAAAATGGAACTTTAGAGATTGAGATTACATCTACACCAAATGATTCTGATAGAGTAGCAGTTACAGGAGCAGCAACTTTAAATGCCGGCACATCAACTTTAAATGTTCTCCCCTTATCTTCTACTGAATTTTTCCAAGAGGGAACTGAATATATTATTATTACAGCAACTTCGGGAGTTAGCGGCACTTTTGCAAATGTAATAGATTCTGATTCTAGACTTACGTTTACCGTCAGATATGAAGCTAATCAAGTCGTACTTATAATGAGTGATAGCGCATTGATTTTACCAATAAATGATATAACTAATCCAAATGCAAAAGCTGTAGCTATATATCTTGGCAGTTGTAACTTTTCAAACTCTGATTTTGTAAGTGTTTTAGTCTCTCTTTCTTCTTTAAATTTAGAAAATCTAACAGACGCTCTTTTGCAGATATCCCCTGCTAGATTTGGAGCGTTGCAACTTACAAATTACACAAACGACCAAACGGTTTCAAGAATACTCACAGATCGTTTAAGAAAGCTATATCGTTGCAATAAAGCCTGCAAAGAGAATAGAGATGAACCTTGCATAAAACCTAAAAGTTTTGAGTTTTGGGTTGAGCCATTTAGTTATTTCACACATCAAAGAAACTTAGAGGATCAAAGACCTTTTAAAAACAAGGTATTTGGAACAATTATGGGAACAGATTTTAATTTCTCAAATCACATAAATTTTGGTGGAGCCGGAGGCTATTCATATGCTGATATTGATTGGAGGGGTAATTTAGGATACGCTAAAATGCACAGCGCTTATGGATCTTTATATGCAAGTAACTACAATCATTTTGGATTTATTAATGCCTCTGTAATTGGAACAGGAAATTTTTATGATACAAAAAGAAAGATTAGTTTTGCAGATGTTGCTAGAAAGGCTAAAGGAAAGCATAAAGGTTTTGATGTTACAACTCATTTAGGTGGTGGTTTAGATTTTTTAATGAATGATAATTTTTATTTTCAACCAACTCTAGACGTTGATTATACCTATGTATGGCATGATGGTTTTAAAGAAAGAGGAGCTGATGCTTTAAATCTTATTGTAGACACAAGTAATTTTTCTAGAGTAAGGGGAGTTGCACTATTGAATTTCATAAAAGATATTAAACTAACTAACCTTTGTATTTCACCGGCGTTACGAGCCGGATATGCATATGAAGATGAGTTAAGTACAGCTAAAATAACTTCTAGATTAGAAGGAGTTAGCTGTACACAAAATAAGTTCACTATTCAAACCTTTCATAAAAATCATTCCAAAGGAATTGTTGGAGCTAATATAACAGGAACCCAAACTGATGGCTTTACATTTTATGTAAATTATCAATTTGAGTTTGGACGTAAGTTTCATCAACATTTAGGATCTGCTAGATTTGAGTGGCATTTTTAAATTTATAATACAGAAGTTGTTAAAAAAAAATGTTCAACTAATTTTCTTAAATTGCGCTCTGTCTATATATAGGCATTTGAGTAGGTATTATTTCTCCATTACCAAGCCATGGATTTAGCTCTTTAACGATCTCGATAACCTCTGTTTTCATTACTTAACCCGGTTAATTTTACCTTGAAGTAAAATTAACTGGGATAAAGCCGCATGCCATTTAAAACATTATCAATAGCCTACGACACACAAAAAGTTAAATCAGACCTACTGCAAAGGTTCTTTGTAATAGAGATTTAAAAGCATCAAAAAAAGCAAAAAAGAGAAAAAGCGTTTGATGAAAAACCTTATTAAAAAAAACCTCTTTTGTTACCTTCATTTTTTTGTATTGTAATAATATCTTTTTTCATACAAAATTTATCTTCGACTTTATATGGGAGATGAGATGTTTAACATTTTTAAAAATATATTAATTTTATTAACGATGGCTTTAGCATCCGCTTTTTGTGCATCTAATCAAAAAACAATCAGCAAAAAATATTACGATCAAGGCCACCCAATTGAAAAACATCATCTTATGCAAGCATATAATACACCTGCTCGAGTAGATGTAAATGGATGCACAGACATTTTTATTGAAGGCAGCTTTTTGTATTGGCAGCCTAAAGAGAATGGATTAGCAATTGGAGTAAGTTCTTCAAGTGATCTAGTTTCAGATCCCGTAAAAATATTTAATTTTGAATCAAATTACAAAACTGGATTTAAAGGAGCTTTGGGATTTCATTCAAATACAGATGACTGGACGATTCTAGCTAGCTATATTTGGTTTGATAGAGATATGAATACAACTATTAATCAAGCGCTTGCTTTTTCCTCTGATTGGGTAAATGGAACTTCAACGCAAGTTAATGCTAGATGGGGTGTTGATTATAACATGTTCGAGCTCTCTTTATCGAGAGATAATTACAAAGGAAAACGTCTTATATTATCACCACTAGCAGGCCTTAAAGGTGGCTGGCTTAATCAAAAATACAATGTAACAAGCTTAACGAATGGGGCTGAGTCTTTTTCAGATTCGTGGCTTATTGGGCCTATGGCCGGAGTAAAGGGCCTTTGGAAACTTAGAGGCGAACTAAAAGTTTTTACAGATATATCAGGGGCTTTATTTTACCAAAATTTTTATAAAGTATCATATGAAGAAAAAAACTTAATTACAGAAGTTTTTTCAACAAGAATTGATATGAACAAACACTATTTAGTACCTAATTTAAATTTAGCTGCAGGCTTAAATTATGGAGCATATTTTTTTAAAGATAAATTTCATATTGATTTTTTAGTTAAATATGAATTTATGAATTACTGGAATCAAAACCAAATGAGACATCTATTAAATCTACTATCATTTATAAGATTTAATCCTGGATCATTTATGTTACATGGCCTCACAGCTTCTATGAGAATAGATTTTTAAAATGGAGATTTTTTTAATATGAGAATAAAAAATATTTTAATAATAACTTTAACTTTGCTAACGAGCGTTGCGTTTTCAAAAACGACTCCCCCTCAAAACTCTTCTCAAAAAACACCCTCTTCCCCGGAGCCCACAACCTATCCATCAAAAAAAAGCTCTAAATCTTTCCATTCCGATAAGTGTTTATATCCTGCATATAGCGCTCCTGCTAGAATCGATGTTCAAGCTGCATGGAACTTTATTGTTAGTGCTAGTTTTATTTACTGGCAACCGGAAATGGTTGGAATTGATTTAGGATATGTCCAATCAAACGATCTATCCACTCAAGCTCACTCAGTTGTAAATTTTGATAGTGCCTACCGTCCCGGCTTTAAAGTTTTACTTGGCACTCACTATGATTATGATAACTGGAATATTAACGCACGATATACAAGATATCATGCTAAAGAGAAAGATAAAAATTCTAAAGGGGATATAATTTTTCATGTTTTTTCCGACACTGTTTCTATAACGCCATTAAGGTCTATATGGAACCCCCAAATTGATTATTTTGACTTAGAGGTTGGCCGGCCTTACTATAGCGGCAAACACTTGGTAATAAAACCATATGCTAGTGTAAAAGGCGGCTGGTCTAAACAAAAATTCAGATTAAACGCTCAAGTAAGCAATGAACACCAAGAGGCAAGTTTTAGAACAGATTCGTGGTTTGTGGGACCAAGAGGCGCATTAGATATTAATTGGTTGCTTACCCATGATTTCAGAATATTTTTAAATTCTAGCGTTTCACTGATGTATCAAAAGTTCAAAACCAAAGACAGATTTATATCAAGATTTTATAATTCTTTAACATTTACAACTAAATTCAATGCAAAATCCATTCAATTAACGCCCGCTATTGATGTAAATCCAGGCCTCGGCTGGAGCTCATATTTTGATCATAACAATTGGCATATAGATTTATATGCAGCATATAATTTTGTATATTTTTTCAATCAAAATGAATTTTTAAGCGTTGATACTAGAGGAGATTTTATGTTGCATGGTTTCGAGGGAAGCTTAAAGTTTAATTTTTAAAATTTAAAGGAAAATAAGTTATGCGTTTTTTAATTTTTGCACTATCTATTTTAGCAATAACATCTACATTTGCAAAAGAAGAAGAGTTAGATGATTTGATCACATATCATCCATACTATGTACCTCAAAAAAAGAAATATTCTCAAGGACATTTAATTGAAAACTCCCAAGTTATGCCGGGATATAACGCTCCTGCAAAAATTGATATCGGAAAAGAGTTAGATGTTTTTGCAACCGCTACATATTTATTTTATCAACCAATTGAAAAAGGTCTTGTATACGCACAAAGCTCTGATAATCCCACGGTTACTATTGGAAGGTTTTTTGAAATGCATTCAAGTTATAAATCGGCATTTAAACTCGCTTTAGGATTCGCTACAGCGTCTGATGCTTGGGCATACACTGCAGAATATACAAGAGTTCATTTCTCAAAGGCAAAAAGGATCGAGCAAATAGCTATAAATACTTGGATACATTTTGCAAGCACTCCAGAAGAAATGACAGATATTAGAGCAAAATGGGGCCTCAAACTAGACTCCTTAGATCTTACATTTGAAAGATCTTTTTATGGCGGAACATACCTATTATTAACTCCCTTATTTGGAATAAAAGGGGGCTATTTAGACCAAAGTTTTAACACTGACTCCACAAGAAGATCTGATGCGGAGCTACTTTATTCTAGAAGTAAATCAGATTCTCATTTTATCGGATTAATTGGCGGAGCAAAAACCAAACTTTTATTTTTTTGGGGGTTTAATTTATTTGCAGATGTCAAAGCTTCTCTTTTATATCAAAAATTTAAAGTTAAAAATACGCAAAACAGCGCAACGACCCCTTCTGCATTATTTGATAATTCAACAAATACAGTAAAATATATCAACCCTAATCTTTTGCTATCAACCGGATTAGAATGGGGCTCATATTTTTCTAATAACACCAGGCATATATCTTTTTTAGTCGGCTACGATGCTAGTGTGTTTTTTAATCAGAATCTAATGGTAGAGTTAAAAGACCTCCGAATTAATTCTCGAACAGCAGATATTGGAGATCTTTTTTTTCATGGCATTATTGCTAATTTAAAGATTAATTTTTAACTCTTATTTAAAAGAGCAAAGTTACTAGCACCAAGAAGAGCTGCTCTATCATTTAAAATAACTTTCACCGGCATTGACATCATAAGTTTAGAAAACCTTCCCTTGTCGACAAATGCTTTCATAAAAGAGCTATCTTGCAATCTATCTAAAATTTTAGGAGCAATACCCCCTCCGATATAGACGCCTCCTAGAGCAAAAAACTTCAAAGCAGCATTTCCGGCTTCTGCCCCATACATTGAAATAAACCAATCGATTACCCTTTCGCATGTTTTATTTTCTTTATTCACGCCTTTTTTAGTAATTATAACCTGAGGCTCTGAGTGTTTTTTTAACTCGGCATCTAATTTTTCATCTTTAGGCTCTATATTGCTTTCAACTAAGAATTCATAAAGATTATAAATCCCCGCTCCCGTCAAAATTCTTTCATAAGAGACGTGAGCATATTTTTTTTGTAAAAATTTTAAAAGCCCAATCTCTAAGTCATTTTGCGGACCAAAATCAGTATGGCCCCCCTCGCAAGCAAAGGGAAGATGTCTTTTTCCATTAAAATACATCCCAGCTTCTCCCAGCCCGGTTCCGGCAGCTACAATACAAGAGTTTCCTTTTGCATTTTCATCTCCTTCATTCAGCACAAATAGCTCGTTTTCTTTAAGACACTCAATTCCATAAGCATTAGCTTCTAAATCATTTAACAGATATGCTTTTGAAATATTTAAATCTTTAGCTATTTCATGAATATCTATAAGCCAAGGCAAGTTAGTTGCTTTACATTTGCCATCTCTAACGGGCCCAGCCACGCCAAAAGACGCGGCTTCAATTTTCACATTCTCATTTTTTAAAAAGGCATGGATAGCATTGAGAAGAGTTGTATAATTACTGCTTAAAAACCGCTCTTCTTTAATCAATTTTAAAGGTTTATTATATTCATATAAAGCGAGGCGAGTATTTGTTCCGCCGATGTCTCCAGATAGCAACATTTTTTTCTCCAATACTTTAACTTTGGTTTATAACATAAAAAAATATTTTTTCTTCTTTTTTTTATTTTTTAACCTTGACTACAAGCTAATTTACGATCAAGCTATAGATAATTATTAACTAATAAAAAGGAGATTTACTTCATGAAACAGGAATTA
This sequence comes from Candidatus Anoxychlamydiales bacterium, assembly GCA_011064905.1. GTDB lineage: Bacteria > Chlamydiota > Chlamydiia > Chlamydiales > SM23-39 > JAAKFX01. The sequence continues at coordinate 8,602 of JAAKFW010000007.1, forward strand.
GAAGAAAAGAAAAAAGCTTTAGATTTAGCTGTAAGTCAGATCAAGAAACAGTTCGGTGAAGGCGCTGTTATGGCGCTTGGAAAGCACTCCTCTATGCAAGGGATCGAAGTAATAAAAACTGGTGCCCTTTCTTTAGATATAGCCCTCGGCATAGGTGGCGTTCCCAAAGGCAGAATTATTGAAATTTATGGACCTGAATCTTCTGGGAAATCAACACTAGCAACGCATATTGTCGCAAACGCACAAAAAAACGGAGGAATCGCAGCATACATCGATGCAGAACATGCATTAGATCCCACGTATGCAGCTAAAATAGGCGTTAACATAGATGAGTTAATGATTTCACAGCCGGATTCCGGAGAAGAGGCTCTAAACATAACAGAAATGCTTGCAAGGTCAAATGCTCTAGATGTAATTGTTATAGATTCTGTAGCAGCTCTTGTTCCTAAACTTGAATTAGAGGGAGAGATTGGAGACACATTTATGGGACTTCAGGCAAGAATGATGTCTCAAGCGCTGAGAAAGCTAACCGCAACTTTATCAAAAAGCAAAACTTGCGCAGTATTTATTAATCAAATTCGCGAAAAAATTGGAGTTATGTTTGGAAATCCAGAAACAACAACCGGTGGTAGAGCGCTAAAATTTTATTCATCTATGCGTTTAGATATTAGAAGAATAGCAGCTATTAAATCTTCTGACGGAACCGTACTTGGAAACAGAACTAGAGTAAAAGTGGCAAAAAATAAAATGGCGCCACCTTTTAGAGTTGCGGAATTCGATATTATGTTTAATGAAGGCATATCATTAACAGGCTCTTTATTAGATACAGCGGTAGAATATGAGATTATAGAAAAAAAAGGAGCTTGGTTTAATTTTAAAGAAAATAAACTAGGTCAAGGTAGAGAGGCTGTAAAAGAGACTCTAAAAAAAGACAAAAATCTTTATGATACTATTGAAAAGCTTATCTTGCAAAAAATCAAAGACAACTAAAAATTTCAAAAAAATCGCCTCATAGATTTGGGGCGGTTTACTCAAAAACCATCATATAGCAAAACCCTGGTTTTCAAGCTTTTAAACCACTTATTATTAGGGGTCATTTAAAAACGCTTTGTTCGCCAGATTAAGTTTTCGGGGTTTCCCGAACATTTTTTAGCCTGCATTTTTGTTCGCCATATTGCATTTCATGCTATTTCCCGAACATTTTTTGCTTGATTATTTTGTTCGGAAAAAGCTATAATAATAGATATTGCGAACAAAAGGATCAAAATGAGCAATACTTTTATAGGAAGAAAAAAAGAACTTGATGATCTAAATTCATATTTAAATAAAAAAACCGCTAGTTTAATCGTTGTTAAAGGAAGGCGTAGAATAGGAAAGAGCCGGCTCTTAGATGAATTTAGTAAAAATAAGCGATCATATAAATTTATAGGTCTCCCTCCTCAAAGCAACAGAACAAAACAAGACCAATTAGATGAGTTTTCACGACAATTGAGCGTAGTTTTAGATTTTCCGGAAATTAAAGTAGATAACTGGAGTAAACTTTTTATATTATTGAACGATAAAGTTAAAACAGAGCAAGTTATTTTAATTTTTGATGAAATTTCTTGGATGGGCTCAGAAGATCCGGATTTCTTAGGAAAATTAAAAACAGCGTGGGATGAACTTTTCAAAAAAAACCCGAAATTAATGTTAATTTTCTGTGGCTCGGTCTCTACTTGGATAGATGATAATATTTTAAATAGTAAAGCTTTTTATGGCCGCATTTCATGGATACTGGATTTGGAACCTTTACCTTTAAGCGATTGTAATAAATTTTTAAAAAACCAGGGATTTAGGGGTTCTAATTATGAAAAATTCAAAATTTTATCGATAACAGGTGGGATTCCCTGGTATTTAGAACAAATACAAGGGGATTATTCAGCAGATGATAATATAAAACGCCAATGTTTTACAAAAGGCGCTGTACTTGTCGACGAATTTGAAAGAATTTTTCATGAAATCTTTGGAAAAAGAGATAAAATTTACAAAAAAATAGTTAAAGTTTTAGCGAATGGCCCTTGTGATTATGATGAAATCGTTGAAAAATCAAAATATAAAAGCAGTGGACGTTTTAGTGAATATTTAACAGATTTGACTAAAGCCGGGTTTATCTCAAGAGATTACACGTGGTCATTAAAATCAGGTAGAGAATCACGCACAAGTAAATTTAGACTTAGAGATAATTATTTGAGATTTTATCTAAAGTATATCGATCCGAGACTTAACCAAATCAATAAAGGAAGATACAAAGATATCGCCTTATCATCTCTATCCGGATGGGACTCTATAATGGGACTGCAATTTGAAAATTTAGCATTAGATAATCGATCAAAAATATTAAAACACCTTCATATAAGAGCAGAAGACATTATTGCTGATAATCCCTATCTTCAAAGGCAAACATCAACTCAAAAAGGTTGTCAAATTGATTATTTGATTCAAACAAAATATAAAAATTTATATCCCTGTGAAGTGAAATTTTCTAGAAATTTAATAACATCGAAAGTAATAGAAGAAGTAAAAACTAAAATAGACAGATTATCTTTGCCTCGAAATGCTGCTGCCCTGCCTGTTCTTATTCATGTTAATGGTGTAAGCGAGAGCGTAATAGGAAACGATTACTTTTATAAAATAATTGATTTTGCAGAACTACTAACAGATAAATCCTGAAATTACAGATGAAATCAGACTCTTTTTTCTAAAAAACTAACTAGCGTAAAAAAGTCTTTGGAATAAATCCCTAATTTTTTTAATAGACCTTTTATCTTATTCACTTCTTCAAAGAAAAGCTTTTTAGCTTTTTCTTCGCCAAGTGAAATTGCAATATTTATAAACTTCTTTTTTTCTAAATCTTCTTTTAGATCTTTTATATCATCGGCTATTTGAAATGCCATACCGAAATGATAAGCTACCTTTTTGACAAGATCTAGTTTATCTAAATCTCCGCCACCAAATAGCCACCCTAAAGCAAAAGATATTTCAAAAAGAGAGATTGTTTTTTTGTGAATTATCTCAATTATTGTATCAAGAGTTGTATCTTTAGCAAAAAGATCTAAAAATTGGCCGTAGGTAGCCCCTCCAATTCCAGCGTATTTGGAAACTGTCTCTATAGCTAACATGCAAATTTCATTTGCCTTTTCTTTTGAGATCTTTTCTTGCAGCGTTTTAGAGTTTTTATAAATAAGCTCATAACCGGATGAGATTAAAGTATAGCTAGCTAAAATAGCTGTAGCTTCATTAAATTTCAAATGCAAAGCGGCTTTACATCTTCTCTCTTTTTCATCATCCATGCAAGGCAGATCATCTGCAATTAAAGAAGCTGTGTGGAAAAATTCACAAGAAAGCGCTACTTCAGTTGCCGGATATTTTTTGTTTAAAACTTTTGCTATTAATAAAACGATAATTGGTCTAAATCTTTTACCGCCATTTAAAAGAGCGTATTCAACAGCATCTCTCAGGGATGTTTTTTTACCCATAGATAAAATCTCTTTTTTTAGAGATTTTTCAATATCTTTTTTTAGATCTAGAAAAATTTTATTTTTCGATTTTAGAAGTAAGCTCATTTTTTAAAACTCTTGTAGTTATTTTTTTCACTGAAAAAGAAGATTCGTTTTTAATAATAGTATTTTTAGATATATGACCTCCTATATTTAAAGAGGGCATGCACTTTATGTTTTTCTCTAAAAAAGTTGCCGGATTTAAAACTGTATTACAACCTATTTGAGTATCATCTCCTATAATAGATCCCAGTTTATTTAAATTTGTTTTTATTTTTTCTGAATTCAAATAAAAGCTAATTAGTTTTTTATCCAATCTAAAGTTTGCAAGTTTTACTCCAGCTCCAATATTTACTCTATTGCCTATAATGCTATCTCCAATATAAGCAAAGTGAGCAGCTGACACATCGTCTAATAAAATAGAATTTTTAATCTCTGTAGCGTGACCTATTATAGTGTTTTTCCCGGTTATTACATTTTCTCTAATGTATGCGCCTTGTCTGATTTGAGAGTTTTCTCCAATAATGCAAGGGCCTTTAATATATACGTAAGGTTCAATTAAAGTGTTTTCTCCGATAAATACAAGATCAGGGTTTTCTATGTAACAAGTCGAGGGGATTTGGATATTTTTGTTTTTACAATTTAAGAGGGCATTTTTTAAATAAGCTTTTAAAATTTCTAAAGGAGTCCAAAGATGTTGAAAATTGTCAAAAATTTTTTTATGAAAAAAACTCTCTAATTCAAAAAAGTTTTCTATATCCAATATCATAACACTACAAAGCTTTGATTAATCCATTTACAATGATAGCTTATTTCAAATATCTAAAGAAAGAAGATATCTTATAAATATTTATCTTCTTATTAAGAGAGTGTGGATTTGTTCAAAAGTCCTGTCTTTTGTCTATTAAAAACTGATGTTCATAACTTGTCAATACCTTGATCATAACTCTTAGTTTTAAACAAAGCTAAAGTTATCAACACACTTATAAACAATTTTATATAAGAGTTTTCAACAATGTGTTCATAAGATAAATCTGGATGAGAGGATTTGAACCTCCGACCTCTTGCCCCCCAGGCAAGCACGCTAGCCAAGCTGCGCCACACCCAGATTTTTATATAAAAGTTTTATAAATTTTAACTCTTCTGTAAGAAGGTGTCAATTATTAGAAAATTTTGTATAATTTTTACTAAATATTTAAGGGAATATAGAGATGGATTCAAAAGATTTTATTATGGAAAAAAGCTGGGCTAGGGTTTTGGGAGAAGAATTTGAAAAAGAGTATATGAAAAGTTTACAAAATTTTTTAATATCTGAAGTTGAATCGAATCAAATAATTTATCCTCCAAAAGATTTGATATTCAATGCTTTTTGTAAAACGCCTTATGATAAAGTAAAAGTAGTAATAGTTGGGCAAGATCCTTATCATGGAAAAGGCCAAGCTCATGGCCTTTCTTTTAGCGTCCCAAAAGAAATAAAAGCTCCTCCATCTTTAAAAAATATATTTCAAGAGCAAGTTAAAGATGTCGGGATAAAAGCGCCTATAACGGGAGAGTTAACCGCTTGGGCTAAGCAAGGTGTTTTGTTATTGAATGCGACTTTAACCGTTCGAGAGTCGTCGCCAAAATCACATTATGGAAAGGGTTGGGAACTTTTTACAGATAGGATAATTGAGATTCTATCAAAAAACAAAAAACCTATTGTTTTTTTACTATGGGGCAAATCTGCAAAAGAAAAGTTATTTAATGCTTTTACTGACAGGGAAAACACACATCATTTAATTTTAACAGCTGCGCATCCATCTTTTTATTCTGTTAGCGGTTTTTGGGGATGCAAACATTTTTCTAAAACCAATGAATTTTTAATTAACAATAATATTAAACCAATTGATTGGCAAATAGCTTGATGTGATAAGAAAAAATCATTATCCTCGTTTCAGAGGAGTTTAATGAAAACGGCTGTTAAGAGAAGATTTTCTTTTTTTTCTATTTTATTTACGTTTTTTGTAGATAATTTAGGTTGGTCTATTGTTTTTCCAATTTTTGCTCCCCTATTTTTAGATCCTCAAAATCTTGTTTTTTCAGAGTCTGTCTCTTTTGCTGCAAGAACAACTATTTTAGGTGTGTTTCTAGCGGCCTTTCCTTTTGCTCAGTTTTTTGGAGCCCCTTTGCTTGGTGAGTTTGCTGATAGATCCGGCCGAAAAAAAGCTTTAATTTTATCGATTATTTTAACATGTGTTGGATATCTAATTAGCGCTTGGAGTATCCATGCTAGTAATTTGGTTTGGCTTTTTATCGGAAGAATTGTAACCGGAATATTTTCCGGTAATCTATCTGTTTGCTTAGCTGCTATTTCAGATCTATCTGTAACTGAAAAAGCAAAAGCTAAAAATTTTGGGTTTTTATCAGTGTTGGCCGGATTTTCATTTATCATTGGAGCTTTTATTGGAGGTAAATTTTCAGATACGACGATTTCAACTTGGTTTACGCCGGCAATACCTCTTGCTATTGCGGCCGCTTTATCATTTATAAATTTTTTCTTTATTGTTTTTGCATTTAAAGAGCCTAAAGATAAAAAGCACTATGTGAAATTTGATTTACTAGAAGGAATGCATAACATCCAAAAAGCTTTAAAAACTAAAAACATTAAAACAATATATGTAATATATTTTTTATTCGTTTTTGCATGGACCATTGTTTTTCAATTCTCCCCTGTTTTAGTTATTAAAAAATTTGCGTTTACGAATTCTCAAATAGGAGATTTAGCAGCTTTTATGGGCATTTGCTGGGCGATTGGATCGTGGCCCCTTAATAAGCTTCTATCTAAATGGTTTTCCCCTCTTAGAATCTTGGATGTAGCTTTTTTAATTTTTACAGTTTTATGTGGTCTTGTTGCATTTCCTAAAGATGTGGCGGGTGTTATCCTGATTTTAGGCGGGTGTGTGGTAATAGGAGGGCTTGCTTGGCCTCTTTGCACAACTGTCATATCGAATCGAGCGCCGGCGAGAATGCAAGGGAAAATCATGGGCATTAGCCAGTCAATGCAAGCATCTGCAATGGCCATCTCTCCAATTATTGGTGGACTTTTTGATCGGGTTCACATATATTTACCTTTTTTGATAGCAGCGCTTGCCAGCTTGATTGCTGGAATTATTTATTTTAAAGCGAAAGTTTAAAAAAATATTTTTTAACCTTTGAGTAAGGAGATCTATAATAATGACAAATACCCAAGTGAACGAAAAAGAAAAAACAGTAGATGAGAAAAATTATTCAGAAAAAAGACTTCTAAAGGATGTGCTCTCTGCTTATTTAGAAAAAAAACAAAACGAAAAACCGATAAAAATTAGAAAAGATTTGTCAAAGCTAAATTTAAACTTTACTAAAGAAAAAACCAGCGTTGAGACTTTGCTAGAAGTGCAAAAAAAAATAAATTTGGCTTATAACAACATAAGTGATACAAAAAATGGCGAAAAAAAAACAAAAAAAGATAGTTAAAACTCTTTTTATATTTCTTATAATCTTATCGGTAATATTTTTAAGATATTTTTATGTTAAAAGTCCTAAGTCAAAAAAAATGCCCGAAGTTATCTCTACAAAATATATAGATATAGCAGCTTTAGATAATCAAAAAATATCGAAGGTTCATTTCAAAGAGAAAGATTTTGTAAAAAAACAAGATTTGCTTTTAGAGTTTGATATAACAGATATCAAAGCTAAAATAAAACACATCAAAACAAAAATTGATTATGAAAATGAAAAGTTAACGCTTCTAAAATTTGAAGAAGAAAAATCTTTAGAGACCTATTTGAATTCAAAAAAAGATGAAAAGCCTGAAATAAAAGTGGTGCATTCAAATTTAAAAAAGTTAGAAAAAAAACAGCTATTATTTAAGATACAAAAAGCTAAAATTGATATGTTCGTAGCAGAGCTTGCTAGAGCTAAAAATGAGAAAAGAAAAGCTTTTATTTATAGTCCAATCGATGGTCAGATAGCAGAAAATTTTACATATATTGGCAAAACCACGTTTGAAAAAGAAAAATTACTTTCTATATCTGATCAAAAATAATTTTAATTAATACGCTAAATTTTTTATTACTGAATAAATGATTCGCAAGTAAGATAACGTTTTTATAATCAGCTAAATGGCGTTTTATCAAGAAAACACAAAGGTTATTTTTTGTAAGCGTTTTATAGCAAGGATCTTGCTGCAGGGCGGTCTGGCTTGCAGCTTTACTTCAAAATGACATTTGTTAATCTTGAGTAAATATATCGAGCGCTGTAAACTTACTTCAAAATGACATTTGTTAATCTTGAGTAAATAAATTGATTGTTGTAAACTTACTACAAAATGACATATGTATATTTGGAGTAAACTATGAGTTCAAGTAGATTCGTTGGTAGAGAGAAGCAATTGGCCTCTTTAGAGCGTCTCCTAAAGAAAAAAACAGCGAGTTTAGTCGTAATTAAAGGTAGGCGTCGGGTAGGAAAAAGTCGTTTGATAGAAGAGTTTGGGGGTAAACATCCCTTTTTTACTTTTTGTGGTTTGGCTCCGACAGAAAAAATGACAGCACAATCACAACGTGATGAATTCTCTCTATTATTAAGTCAACAATTTGGATTCCCCCAGGTTTATGCTGATGATTGGAGCAAATTATTTATTCTTTTAGCTGAAAAAATAAAAACAGGACGGAAAATTATTTTATTTGACGAAATTACCTGGATGGCAGATAAAGATCCTGCTTTTTTAAGTAAGTTAAAAAATGCTTGGGATTTACATTTAAAGAAAAATTCAAAATTAATTTTAATTTTATGTGGTTCGATTTCGGGTTGGATTGAAAAAAACATTCTTAGTAGTTCCGGTTTTTTTGGTCGAATATCTGAAAAAATTACTTTGAATCAACTTTCATTAAATAATTGTAATAAAATGCTTACAAATATAGGTTTCAAGAGATCAGATTTAGAAAAATTTATGATCTTGTCAATTACCGGGGGTATACCATGGTATTTAGAACAAATTGATCCTGATATATCTGCTCAAGAGAACATAAAGAAATTATGTTTTGAACCAGATGGATTGCTTGTGGATGAATTTAAATATATTTTTTCAGATCTTTTTGGTCGCCGAAGTAATATATATAAGAAAATTATAAAATATTTAGTAAAAACCCCTGCTGAATTTGAGGAAATTGCATTAGGTATTAAATATGAAGCTAGTGGAGCATTAAGCGAGTATCTTAATGAATTAATCATGTCGGGTTTTTTGAAACGAGATCTAACTTGGTTTTTAAAAGGGGGAAAGGAATCAAAATTAAGTAAATATCGTTTGTCTGATAATTATCTTCGGTTTTTCTTGAGATATATGTCTCCAAAATTGGATCGTATTAAAAAAGGTCAATTTATGGATATAGATCTTTCAAGTTTTGCCGGATTACAAAGTGTTCTTGGATTGCAATTTGAAAACCTAGTATTAAATAATAGAAAATCAATATTAAAACTGCTTAATATAAGGCCTGATGATGTAATAGATGAGAATCCATTTTTTCAACGTAAAACAGATCGTCAGGGAGGATGTCAAATTGATTATCTAATTCAAACGAAATATAACACGTTATATGTTTGCGAAATCAAATTTTCTAAAAATGAAATTAAATCTGATATTATTAATCAGATGAAAAAGAAGATATCTCGTATTGCTATTCCAAGAGGTTTTGCTTGTATTCCGGTATTGATTCATGTGACCGATGTAAACGATGGAGTAAATAATGTCGATTATTTTGGTAAAATAATTAATTTTTCACAATTACTTGAGGCAGAATAGAGATGAGATATTTTAATGAATGATCCTCCAAAACAGCTTTTTGATTCTATAAACGCACTTTTTGAAAACGTTTCTCTAAAAGAGCTAAAATTAATTAATTTAGAGCTCTCTAAAAAATATAAAACACAAAAACACAAATTTTTTTCCTCTGATAAAGAGAGGCTCTCATATATTGCATCTAGAATGCCGGC
>JAAKFW010000070.1 GCA_011064905.1 Candidatus Anoxychlamydiales bacterium
TCTCTTGTGTCTTGATCATATTTTGCTTCAGAATTATTTAAAGATTTAACTCTGCTCAATAAATTATCTAAGTTGTTCTTTTGTGTAGTTATATTGAAAAGATTGCTTAAATCAGAAAATGTCTCTACAAATATAGCGTCTAAGTGATGTACGTTAACTATGTCTCCACTTGCTTTAATATAATAGTTATAAATACAAGTATTTAAATTTGCTAAAGTTAAAACGTTTTTTTCAAATCTATTAGTGTATGCGCTTGCCGCCATAAAAAATCTTCTTTATTTTTAAAAATTATAATTAGACATTGTTATCTTGGGAAAACCTCATTTTCTTTAAAGAAAAATTCAATTTCTATTTTAGCATTATCCAAACTATCAGATCCATGAACAGCATTTCTTTCAATCGATGAAGCAAACTCTTTTCTGATAGTACCTTCTTTGGCGTTTACAAAATTTGTAGCTCCCATAATATCTCTATTTTGTTTCACTGCATTCTCTCCGGATAGAACTGATACTAAAATAGGTCCTGATGTCATAAAATCTACTAGATCATTATAAAAAGGTTTCTCTTTATGAACTAAATAAAATTTTTGAGCTTGATCTTTTGTAAGATGAAACATTTTAGCTGCAATAATTTTTAAATTATTCTTTTCAAAGTGATTAAAAATTTTTCCTATAACATTTTTCTCTATAGCATCTGGTTTTATTATAGATAATGTTTGCTCCATATTTGGCTCCGTATTAATATGTTTAAATGATTTGTAGCTTCTAAAAATTATATAAAAAAGGGCATTTATTTTCTATGAGTTATACCAATTATATTGACTTTAAGGATGTAAAAAAAATTTTAGTTATAAAACTTAGACATTTAGGGGATGTTCTACTCACGACTCCTGTTTTTTATAATCTAAAAAATATTTCTAAAGACATAAAAGTAGATGCTTTTATATATGAGGATTCAAAGGATATTTTAAAAAATAATCCATATGTCGATGATATTTTAACTTATGATAGAAGTATAAAAAAGTTAGGCTTATTTAAAAGATTAATAAAAGAGTGGAAAATTTTAAAAAATATAAGAAAGAGAAAATATGATCTTGTAATAAATTTTACAGAAGGGGATAGAGGAGCTATTGCAGCTTATTTTTCAAAAGCTAAATATAGAGTTGGAATTGATCCTGAAAAAAAAGGCTTTTTTAAAAAAGAGAAGATTTTTTCTCATATTGTGAAAACTCCGAAAACTAAAAGGCATATAGTAGAGAAAAATTTAGATCTACTCAGAAGAATTGGAATTTTTCCTAAAGAGGAGAATAAAAAACTTCATTTCAATGTATCAGATCTAGCAAAAGAAAACGTTCAAAAAATCTTAAATGAAAACAACATTTCTTCAAATAATTATATTTTGATTCATCCATCAACCAGGTGGCGATTTAAATGTTTCGATAAGTTTGATCAGCTAGCTAAGCTTTTACATGAAAAAAATGAAAAAATAATTGTAGTCGCAGGGAATCAAGATTATGAAATCGACATGGTTAACAAGATCATTAATGATTTACCTATCTTGAATTTAGCTGGAAAGGTAAATATCGATGAGCTAGCTGCTTTAATACTATTTTCTAAAAAATTTTATTGTGTAGATTCTTTTTCTTTTCATTTATCGAGCGCTTTAAAATCTAATGTTAGAGCGTTTTTTGGTCCTACGTGTGAGAGAGATTTTGGACCATGGCAAAATGAAAATGCTAAGATTATAAAATCTGATTTTTCTTGTAGGCCGTGTTCTCTAGATGGTTGCGGTGGCAGCAAAGTAAGTGAGTGTCTGACATCTATAACCATGGGAGATGTCAATCTAAACGATTGATTTGTTTGTCGTAAGTTTCTGGTAATAAAGATGCAGGAAAATAAATCTAATTATTTTTTAAACAATTTCTCAGTTTTAAAAGGCCAATTGTTTAAAACATGAATTATTATAAAGAAAAGTCCTCGCCGAGATAATATTTTCTAGCATCTTCATTTTTTACCAGTTCATTAACTGTTCCAGATAGCATAACCTTTCCATCTTGCATGATATAGCTTCTATCTACTATTGAAAAAATTTCTCTAGCATTGTGATCTGTAATTAAAATGCCTATAGATTTTTTCTTTAAGATTTTAATTAGCTTTTTTACGTCAGCAATAGCGAGTGGATCGATATTTGCAAAAGGCTCATCTAAAAGAAGCAAAGATGGCTCTCTAACTAAAGATCTTGTAATTTCCAGTCTTCTTCTCTCTCCTCCGGAGAGAGATATTGCTTTTTCCTTTTTTAAATGAGTTAAATGCAATTCTTCTAAAAGATGCTTTAATCTATTTTGTTTTTCTTTTTTTGAAAGATTTAATGTCTCTAAAATACATAAGATATTTTCTTCTACAGTTAATTGGCGGAAAATAGAGGGCTCTTGCGCTAAATATCCCATGCCGAGCCGAGCTCTTTTATGAATAGATAGATTTGAGATATCTTTATCTTTAAAAAAAACTTTTCCTTTGTCAGCTTTAATAAGGCCTATTGCCATATAAAAAGCTGTAGTTTTTCCAGCGCCGTTTGGACCTAAAAGGCCTATTACTTCTTTTTCTTTAACTTCAAAAGACAAACCATTTACAACAGGTTTAGAGTTGTATGATTTATATAAGTTTTCAACTTTTAAAAGAGTTTTTTTTCTATTCATAGTTTGTATACTTTGAAAAAATTTCGTGGATTAAATTTTGTTCTTCTAAGTTAAATGTAAATCTTACATCTCCAAGACCTTTAATGTCATTTTTTTCTTTAGGGTTTATATGGATTTCATTAGCGCTAAGTTTGAGAGATTTGTCTTCTTGCCAAAACAGCACTTTTCTGTTTTTCTCAGAGCTTAGTAAAATCTTGGTCTTTTGGGGGAGATACTCAATTTTATCAGCTAGTCCATAGCCGATAAAATTCTTGTCGTCTTTGTATTTAAATCTAACATTATTTTCTAAAACAATATTTTTAATGGCGTCATTTTCATCGTATAAAAGAGTAGCTTTTTTAGCAGATATGGAGACATTGTCATCAACGTAGACTAAATAGTGATCTTTATTTTTTAAACTAAAAGCTGAGATTTTCTTTTTTTCATGATCTAACTCGATTATTCCCTGAGTAAAAAGATAAGATTTATTTTTTGAAAAGAAATTAATCGTTGTATTATTTCTGGAAATAATTTTTCTAATAGATCTTTGATCGATATTTTTTAATATTTCAATTTGATTTGATAAAATTTCACCAACTCCCGGATCTATAACTTTAACATTATCACTTAAAGAAAAAGAATTTTCAAAATTATGCCAATTGAGCCTACTCGCTACAAAAGAAATAGATTTATTTTTGAGAAGATTATTTATTTGGCCTCTAGTATTTTCAAGTTCTAAATCTAAATTATCTACATCTAAAACAGCTTTTTTTGCAAAGATCTCACTATTTTCATATGTAAAACGACAAAAGTCATTATCTTTTGGATATAAAAAAACCTTTGATTCATTTTCTTTTTTTTCAAAAAGCGCTTCTTGGCAATAAATGTTTATTTGATTATCAAGTGATAAGGTGACTTTATCTAAAAAAGATATCGAGTAAATATCTTCAATGTTTAGTTTTTTCATAGCTTTTTTTGTGTCTAAAAGACACGTAACTTCGTTTGATATAATTTTTAGATCTCTACTTTTTATTTTATCTTCATACGTTACAAAATCTTTTGAGTAGAATCTTATTTGAGAACTAAATGAATCGAAATCAGCATTTTCACTAATTAGTGTGCCATTTGTGTTTGTGATTAATTTAACTCCATTTTTCAAACTAAAATCCACGAATCTATTTGCTTTTTTTAAGTTAGAAAATCTTGCGCTATTTGCAAAGATTTTCCCAAAACTATGCTCTAGATAAAATCCATTCTCAAAATGAAGATTATTTTTTTCAAAATTTAAAATATCTGCAGAGATTTTATAACTCTCATCATGAGCAAACAATAAAAAAGGAATAATAATCAAAAATATTATTTTTCTCATTTTACGCTCTTTTTAGGATTAAAAGAACCTTCAAATGAGATAGCTTTAATTTCAGGTTTTTTCTTATGTATAGAAAAAGAGAGCTCTTTTGCTTTTCCCTGAAAGTAAGCTCTACTAAAGAGTGTTTGATCTAAATTAGTGTGGCCCACACTAGTGTGGTTGAAGTTAAGTGTATTGATAAATGATAAGTTTACATCGAATAAATTAAATTTATGAGATGGAAAAATATAGCTACCGCTTTTTGCTGTTATATATTTTATTTGCTGCATCACTTGAGGATCTAAAATATCTTCAAAACATATTAGAGTAATTGAGTTAAGATTTTCGATTAGTTGATATTTTTGATGTTTGCGATCTAAAAATATTTCTGAGAGTTTTGATGATAGCTGATAGTGCTTTCTAGAGCTTTTATCGACAATGTAGAGATCTTTTTGAACGTTTTCTCTTTTTTGATATGCTTTTGTAGCATCATATTCTAAATTTTTTTGCTCTAAGTTGTTATATGCTACGATATCTTTTTCAGTGATAAATAAAAAATTTAATAAAAATAGAGTTAGAAATATAACGAGGCCTAGAAGAGAAAAAATAAAAGTCTTCTTTAACATAAAACAGACTCTGACAGGGCATTTTTTATTTTTTCAATATCTCGGAGTAGATTTTCTAAAACATCTAAAGACATAACTGTAGAACTATCACTTAGAGCTTTTTTAGGAGTTGGATGACATTCGATAAAGATAACATCGGTGTTCATTACAACAGAGGCTTTTGCAAGATATGGAATGAATTTTGATTCTCCAGCTGAGGTTGTTCTATTTCCTCCAGGTAGTTGCGTTGAGTGAGAGGCATCAAAACAAACAGGGTATCCAAAACTTTTCATTATCAAAAGAGCTCTAAAATCTGTAACGAGATTATTATATCCAAAAAATGTTCCTCTGTCTGTTAGGATGATATCTTTATTGCCAGAAGAGAGTATTTTGTCGATAACATTTTTCATCTCAAAAGGGGACATGAACTGTCCTTTTTTTACATTTATAGGTTTTTTTGTTTTAGCTGCCGCTACTAAGAGATCCGTTTGTCTACATAAAAATGCAGGAATTTGAATAATATCTAAAACATCTTTTACTTCATTTGCTTGAGAAGGTAAATGAATATCACTAATAACAGGTAGATCAAATTTATCTTTTACTTTTTGTAAAATTCTAAGACCGTTATCTAAGCCAGGGCCTCTATAGGAATCAATAGAGGATCTATTAGCTTTATCAAAGCTAGCTTTAAAAATAAAATTAAAATCAAATTTAGAAAAAATCTCTTTTAGCTTTTCTGCTGTATAAAGAGTATGATCTAAATTCTCGATCACGCAAGGGCCACATATAAAAGTTAGCTTTTCTTCTCCAATGATTAAGTTATCGTTTATTTTAATTTTCGACATAATTTCCTCCTATTAAATCTTTCATAGAATATAGCCCAGGGTTTTTATTATAAATAAATTTTGCAGCTTGAATAGCACCATTTGCAAATACTGATCTTAAATGTGCTGAGTGTTTTATCTCAATAGATTCATTTTCATTTGTAAAAAAAATTGAGTGTTCCCCAATAATATTTGCAGCTCTAATTGAATGAATATTCACATTCTTATTTATCGATTTTTTTATGTCATCAGCTAAAGTTAATGCTGTGCCAGAGGGAGAATCTTTTTTTGAAATATGATGTTTTTCTAAAATATCGATATCGCTATTTTTTAGCATCTTAGATGCTAATTTTGAAAACTCTCTAATTAAGGCGATTCCAATAGAGAAATTTGAACTATAAAAAATTGGAATTTTTTTACTTGCATTTGATATTTTTGCAAAATCATTCTCTTTATAACCTGTTGTTCCTAAAACTAGAGGTGTTGTTGTTTTTATAGCAATATTTAAAATTTCATCTAAAACACTTGGAATAGAAAAATCTATAGCAACCTTTGATTTTTTAAAAAGTTTTTTTAAGTTTTGAAAATCCTTTCTTCCAACTCCTCCAATAATCTCAATTGAGCTATTTAGAGCGTTTTTTTTTATCTCTTTTCCCATCTTTCCGGATATTCCAATGACACTAGCAAAAATTTTCATGAACTTTAATTTGGTTTTTTGTTATTATTTTATGAAACTTAAGTATACGAGGCAAAAACTTTTAGATATAGCGAAAAAATTCTATAATATCCTTGAAAAGTGCAGCTTCAAATTTTTAATATGGATTTCATGGATTGATAGCTCAATTGGATAGAGCACCCGCCTTCTAAGCGGGCGGTTGCAGGTTCGAGTCCTGCTCAGTCCATTTTTTTATTATCAAACTTTTTTACCTTTTATAAATTTTCAAAACTTTTTAGATGATTTCTATTTACCTTATCTTTCTAATGTGTATAATCTTTTTTTTTAATCCCAATTAAGAAGGATTATTATGGCTGCCAAACCTGTATGCACATCTGATCAAACATATTATTCTCAAAGCATTTCTGAAATTAAAAAATTAAAACAAGCATTATTTGATAAACCAGATTCAAAAAAGTTGCAAGAAACAATTGATAGAATTGGGTCTTTTATGTCTGCTGATAAGAAGCAATTTGATTATCTTAGTATGCGCTATACTCAATTACAAAATAAATTACTAAATACTTCTGAATCAACACCCATTGACCCTGAAACAAGCTCTAGTAGCTCTAGCTCATTAAATTTTACCAATATAACATATCATCAGCAAATCGTTTCAGATATTCAAAATTTGAAGAAACGATTAGTTAGTGTTTCTAATTCACACAACCAAGAGTATATTAGAAAAATAAATAATACTATTGAAAGGATTGAGAATATCGTCTCCCTTCAATTTAAATCTCTAAAAAGAATGGATGAGCTACTAGCTGAAAAATCGCTAAATGCTCCTGAACCTATATTAGGTAACCATGAAAAAGAGACTAAAAGTGATAGTGCATTGCCCCATTTATCGAAAAAAGAGCGACTGGGTTCTCCTATGTATGTACAGAGTCTTAGAGAACAAAACATAGAGTTAGCAAAAGCTTTAAATAAGTTAAAGGAGATTGTTAGGTTAAAAGAATTAGAGTCTGATTCAATACATGAAGAATTATCTCAAAGAAATAAAGAATTATCTGAAGACAATGAACTATTAGCAGAGAACCTTGAGAAAGCAGCTGCTATAATCGTGGACTTAAGAGAGGAATTAAGATCTCCTTCATTTACAGAAGATTCAGAAGATGAACTGAGTGGTTAAAATTGCATAAAAAAAAATGATATTAAAGAGTATTTAATTTAACAAAATTTTCATGACTGAAAACTTATCTATGTTGAAAATAAAAAAGGAGCTAAAAAGCTCCTTTTTATAGCCTATTAAGCTTCTGGAGCTGCTGCAGGTTCTTCTGGTTTAGATCCTTTTCCTTCTTCGATTATTTCAAGATTTACTCTAATGCCGTTTCTAGATGCAACAGACATAAGTAGAGTTCTAATAGCATTTATAGTTTTACCTTTT
>JAAKFW010000071.1 GCA_011064905.1 Candidatus Anoxychlamydiales bacterium
TTCATACACCTTGTTTTTGTTCCTAAATATCGCCAAAATGTCAATTGGCTCGCTTGACCCGCCCCTAAAGAAGCGGGATTGCGCGAGCTATTTGTTCAAATCATTCTTGTGGAAAAATATCCCAGGCACTAGGCGGTTTTGGTCTTGCTGTCACATCTATATCATTAACAGTCGGCCCAAGCATGCATCAGTTAGATGCTTCAGCTTTTGCAGTTACTACTTTAGCTCTAATAATTCTTAGTATCACAACTCATGTAGCAGGTTCAAGACTTACAAGAAGCAGTGAAGCTTGAGGCCATGTAATTAAAAGTCAGAGAAAATACTTTTATTTTTTAATTAACCTTTTTTGAAAAGCCTCTATCATCGTTTTCATTTTCCTTAAATAATCCTCACCAGATACATCGTTTAGTTTCATTGAAACTATACCTTTTGATAACCTATTTGTTTGATATCTAAGTTGTGGTTCCTGAGCATCTATAACATCACATAAAAATTTAGCTATCTCTTCAGCTGATTGATAATGCGACTCTAATTTTTCTCTATCGTTTTTTTGTTTATGGGAAGACTCCATATAATCACATATTTTTTTATAAGGATCATTCTCTATTTCTCTAGTTCCCATCTTTAAAGAAAAGTCAGTTTCCACAGGACCCGGCTCAACAATTGACACATCGATTCTCCAAGGAAGCAATTCAATGCTGAGAGCTTCTGACATAGCTTCTAGAGCCGCTTTAGAAGCTGAGTACATACTTCCATAAGGAAGGCCATAAACTCCTTGTTCTGAGCTGATATTGATGATATGACCGCTTTTTTGACTTCTCATGTGAGGCAGAACTTCTTGACACATTCTGATCGCTCCAAAAAAATTCACATCCATCTGTTTATTTATATCATCCATTGTTAGGTTTTCTAACGCTCCACCAAGAGCGAAACCTGCATTATTTATTAAAACATCAATACGACCCTCTTTCATCACTATTTTATGTATAGTTTTTTTGATGCTTTCAAGATCTGTAACATCTAAGGTCTCAAAATGAACATTTTTAATTTTTGATGTATCTAATGAATTTGTATCTCTAATCGTTGCATAAACTCTAAAACCTTTATTTGCTAAATATTTTGCAGTAGCGAGGCCTATTCCTCTAGAAGCTCCCGTAATAAGAACTACTTTGTTGTTTAGATCGAGTTTGCTTACTGCGATGGCATTGAGCGTTATTGTTTTGGATGTAAATATTAGCAATACTATCAAGATAAATCTTTTTAAAAAGTTCATGAAATCCTCTAATTTATAACTTAAGAATTTATAGTAGTTGAGAATTGGTTTTAATTCAAAATTTCTCTTTATCTATTTTTTAATATTTCTTGTCTGAGGACTATTTCCATCCCAAATAAATAGCCTTTTGTATTTCTCCCAAAACTCTCCTCCTAATATAAAAAAGCTAATTACAAATATTAAGTCTGCAGATATTAAAATAGCATTTTTTGTATATTCCTTTTGGGGCATAATCTCAGAAAAATAAGCATTCAAGTATAAAGGAATAACACTCAAAACCATTATTGTAAGTCCTGTATAATATCGAATTTCAGAAACGGGTTTTGGTTTTGATTTTCTTTTAAAAAACAAAAACATTTTATTTCTGTAATAGCGAAAGCCATCTTTACCTAAAAGAACACTTCCAGCCAAAATCATTGCCTCAGGTCCACCGATTGTTAAAAAAGTAATAACTCCTACGGTGATAGTAGTCGGAAGTTTTAAGAAAGGAACTACAAATCCCAAAAGAGGTAAGAAAAAGGAAAGAATCAAGCAAACAAGGCCTGTATAGAATTTCCAATCTTTTTTTAGTTTTATCTGTTTTAAAACTTTTTTTTTCATTTCAAAAACTACCCCTCAACTATACTGCCACTAAATCAATGGGAACATCAAACTTAATGAGACTAATTTTAGTAGAGTACTTAGTTTTATGAATTATTTTAAAAGCTTTACGAAAATCTTCGTCTCTAGTTAAGAGTTGATCAAGCATCCACAATCTTAAATCTCGTTGAGTAGTAAGATTTATTTTAGCTACACTATTTCTTTTCTTTTCCCATTTAACCACAGCCGGATGAGTAACACCAAATAATTTTCCAAATTCCGATTGAGTTAAATCAAGCCATGTTCTAATAAAACGAATTTGATTACCTGTCAAATCTACGGGCTGATGTGCTAGAGCAAGCAGAGTAACTTTCTGCAAAACATTTAGATCTATATCTGGAATCCAATTCTCCCGAATCTCTACCATGGGAACATTTCTAAGCAATATCGGAAAACCCAAACCCTCATAAATAATTTCTTTTTCAATCTTTTGTTTTCTCATTTTTTTTCCTTCCTCTTCTCGAGGTAAAAAGCAGTAATTATTAAAAGATGTGTCTCCATTTCAAAAGAAACAATCACTCTTAAATCTAATCCGTCCAAAGTCCATCCTCTAATAGCATAATTCCATGAATTAAATGTCTCATCAAAATGGTCTTTTCTTTTTTCGTGTCTCCCATTTTTCAAAACATGAAGAATTTCAGGCAAAATTATATTTCTCTGCTTTTGTCTCTTTACCGCATGCATTGTATCCCGATATCGTCCAGCAATAACACAATCTTGAATGGTTATAAGCAGATTATCTATTTTTTTTCAGTCGCGATTTAGGCAAAACACATCCTTTTTAATCTGAACCTAATTGTAACTGAGTTACAATTAGATGTCAACAATCAATTGGTCTATAAAATTAATTTGATCTCAGATCATTAATTATCAGATATTTACAATTAACGTATTTCTTGAAGTTAAAATTATTTCTTTTTAAGCCTTGCACCATCTGGTATATCTTCTATCACATAGCCCTGATCAAAAATAAAATCTCTAAGCTCATCAGCTAGAGCAAAATTTTTATTTTTTCTAGCATCAATTCTTTTCTCTAAAGCATCTTGAACAATCTTTGGAATATCTTCTTTTTTATCGATAAAAATAAAACCTAAAACTTTATCTATTTCTTTTAGAAATTTAATAGTTTTCAAAGCTTCTTTTTTTGATATTTTCTTATCGTCAATTAAATGGTTTATTTCTCTTATCAGATCAAAAATAGCAGAGAGAGCTAAAGAGATATTTAGATCATCTAAAAGAGCCTGAATAAATCTTGTTTTTTCTTTTTTGACGATCGCATAAGCTAAATCACCATCTTTTTCTTCTTTTACAGATTTTAATCTCAATACAAAATCTAAAATTCTTTGAATCGAAGTTTTTGCAGCTTTGAGACCTTCGAACGTAAAATTTAGTTGAGTTCTATAATGAGAATTTAAAAGCATGTATCTGATATCTCTTCCTGAATAATCCATGGAGATGAGATCTCTAAGTGTATAGAAATTACCGAGGCTTTTAGACATTTTTTTGCCATCAACAATTAAATGCTCAGAGTGCGCCCAGTGAAGAACAAATCTTTCATTTGTAAAAGACTCTGCTTGAGCTTTTTCATTTTCATGGTGAGGGAAAATATTATCAACTCCGCCACAGTGAATATCTATATTAGAACCGAGTAGTTTTAAAGCCATAGCTGAGCACTCTATATGCCAACCTGGTCTACCCTTTCCAAAAGGACTATTCCAAAAAATATCGCCATCTCTTTTTTGATCGTATGCTTTCCATAAAACAAAATCTGAGATATTTTCTTTTTCATATTCATCTGATGATACTCTTTTCGATGCGCCTTCTTTTAAGCTTTTTAAATCCAAATGAGAGAGCTTTCCATAATCTTTAAATTTATCTATAGAAAAATAAATGCTGCCATCAGCTCCTTTATACGCAATTTTTTTATCAACGAGTTTTACGATGATATCGATCATATATTCTATGTACTGAGTAGCTTTTGGATAAAACTCTGCTTTTTCAATGTTTAGTTTTATTAAATCTTCAAAAAAAGCTTGTCTAAAAGGTTCTGTAAATTCATGAAGAGATATATTTTTTTTAATAGCTCCTTTTATAGTTTTATCATCTATATCTGTGATATTCATAACTTGAGTTATAGAAAATCCAAAATACTTCAAAACTCTTCTTAAGAGATCTTCAAAGATATATGTTCTATAATTACCGATATGAGCAAAGTCGTAAATGGTAGGTCCGCAAGTATAAATACGAATCGTTTTTCCATCTTTTGGAACAATTTTTTCTTTTTTTCTAGTTTGAGTATTATATAAATTCAATTGGGCAATAATATCCATTTCCTACTCGATCATTGTTTGTAAAAATCTATAATCTGTTTTTCCTGTACCTAAAAGAGGGATCCCCTCCATTTTTTTAACATCAGAAATTTTAACAAGATTAGAAAAACCCGCTTCTCTAAGAATCTGATTTGCTTCATTCTTTGAAAGCTCAGTTATTGTAAATAAAACAAGCTTTGGCCTAGATCCCTCAATTTCTATTGCGATAGCAGCAACTAAAGGACCCTCCGGTTCAATATTCGTTCTTGTAATAATCTCATCTGTTATAACTTCTTCGATAGCACCTAAACTCACCATTTCTCCAGCCACTTTCGTAAATCTTTTTAATCTTCCTGAGATTATTAAGTTTCCCTCTTTATCTAAATAACCAAGATCTCCTGTTTTATACCATTTTTCATGATCGATTTCAATAAAGGGATCTTTTTTTTCTGCTAAATATCCATGAAATACATTAGGTCCTTTCACACAGATTTCACCCTCGATATTATTCTCAATTAGAGTTTCTTTTTCTGGATCTATAAAACAAATTTCAACATTATCTAAAGGTTTTCCTACGCCTTTTTCTCTAATACCTTCGATATTTATAGAAATAACAGGAGAACACTCTGTAATGCCATATCCCTCGACAAGGTGTGTGGCTTCTCCCATGCTCTTGATTTTGTCATAGATCATTTTAGCTGTTTTTTCAGCTCCTGTTACAAACATCCTTATAGTTTTTAGCTGATCTTCTTTAGAAGCTTGAAGAAGCCCTTTTAAAAAGCTAGGAGGGGAACAAATAACTGTAATTTGCCATCTCTCAATTCCTCTTGCTAAAGAATAGGAATCTGTAGGGTCTGGGAAAAATGCAATTCTAACTCCTGAGAGAATTGGCAAAAGTCCGGCTATAGAAAATCCAAATGAATGAAAAGGAGGCAGTATTCCATAAAGGCTATCTTCTGCATGTAAATCGACACATTTCATAGCAGCTACTTGATTAGATAAAATATTTTTGTGAGTAAGGGGAACTCCTTTAGGAGCAGCTTCTGTTCCTGAAGTAAATAAAACACACGCTGGATCATTTTCAGACACTTTATCTAAATTTAATTTCTTTAAAAGACCTTTTGTAGTAGAAAAGGTTTTTAAAAGAGCTGAGAATTTATTTAATTTTGAAACTCTTTTTTTAATGTCTTCTAGATATACAAGTTGTTTAGAGAGATGCCCGAATTCAACATTTGATATTTTTTCTAAAAATCTCCAGGAGCTAATAACAGTATCTGAATGGGTAACTTTCATCATATGATTTAAATATCTAGGACCTAAAGTCCAATTAAGCATAACAGGAATTTTGTTAGCCAAAAGAATTGCTAGAATAACAAGATAAGCTCCCACAGAAGCCGGAAGCAAAACTGCAATATGTTTAGATGGATACTTTTTTATTTCTTCAGCTAGAACAAGAGCTGTAATCTTTAATCTTTTATAGCTCATTGTTCCTACTAAATCATCTGCAACAGCAGTTGAGTCTTTCATAGCATTGCAAACTAGTAAAAAAGATTCTTGGATAGTCTTTCCTTGAGGAGCAAAAGGTTTTTTTCTTTTTTTCTCTTCAGGCCATTTATGTACAAGCTCTTCTTCAAGATCTTTTCTTTCAATTTTTTTAGTTCCTTGAGCAAATTCTAAAACGTCTTGAACTGTTTGAATATATTCCGGATAGATTTCTCCAACATCGTAATTTACTCCTAAAAAAGTAATGAGCTCTGCTATATCTAATGAATCTAAGCCTATATCTTGAGCTAAATCCATTGTTGGATTTATTTGATCTTCAGATGTTTTTGCAATTTTAGCTATCTCTGAGAAAATCTCTTTTTCTAACTCAGATGAAAAGTCTTTTAAAGACAAAGCTTTTGTAGCTTCAGTCTTTGGTAGTTTAAGTAGTTTTTCTTTAAAAGGAGAGTAAGATACCAAGCTTGGAGGCTCTGCATCTTTTATTCCCTCTTTCGTAGGATATTTATTATACCAATCCTCCAAGTACCTATTTATTTCTAGTCTTCCTCCATTTATTGGAAAATCTTCTTTTGCAATCTCTATTTCAACCAAAATTTTTCTTCTAGGCATAAAGAAAATAAATGAGGTTAATAAAGACTTCATGCCTCTTTTAACCATACTTTTAAAATCTGGAGTTCTTCCGGTATATACTCTTGAAAAGCTACTACCCCAAAGCCCTGTTGTTCTAATTAAAACAATATTAGCATCTTTGCATTCGGATAATATACTATGTGTTGCAGAAGAACCGCCTAAGAGCTCTTTTCCTGTGTATTTTAATCTACCAGCTGGATATAACAAGAAATTCTCTTTTTTATGAACACCCTCAATTATCTCAGTTATTAATTCTCTAGCTTTTTTTAATTTTACTTCATTTAAAGATGTATCAAAATTTGGAATAGGAAGAGCTTTAACAAGCCTCATCAAAAAACCTATTCCAGATTGGCGAAAGATATATTCGATAACAATCGGTCTCATTTTAAACTTTGGCCAAAGATACATTGCGATTAAGATTGGATCTATATGAGCTGGATGGTTCGGCAAAAAAAGTATTCCTGAGGTTGGGTTAAATTTATGTTTTTTTAATAGATCTTTGCCCTTTATTTTTACTGAATATCTAAGTCTGATCAGGATTCTTCCTACAAAGCAAAAAAGTGATATAAATAAATAACGCATCGCTTCCTAAATTTTTTTTTATATAAGTATTCTATTTTATACATTTTTTGATTTTAAAACACCACATTAGAGAAAATTTCCATCTGTCTTCCAAAAGTTTTCAAAAAAAAAATTAAAAAGAAAATTGATCTTTAAATTTAAACTATTTAAATAAGAAAATATGAGCGCTAATAAAAAAAAGAAAAAAACACTCTCTAAAGTTCCTGTGACTTTTCAAAAAGGGTCTAAGTGGCAAGAGCTTGCAAATTTTATTTCCAGGAAAAATAGAGAGATCTCCATCATCAAAGACTTTGAAAAAGATCCCTCTCTTAAAAAAATCCACTCTCAAAGAGATAAAATCTTTGCTAAAGAGTTTTCTCAGAAGAAAACTCACTGAACCTCAAGGATCTATAAAATAAATAATACTAAATACCTATTTATATCGATTCTTGAGATGGGTCTCTGTACACGACAAAATTTAGTTTGTAACATATCAGAATTTTAATGTCTTTCAGCAACAGCCCAATTTTGAAGATCTTTATTTGCATATTCAAGAGCC
>JAAKFW010000072.1 GCA_011064905.1 Candidatus Anoxychlamydiales bacterium
AATAATTTTTCTTTTACTTAATCTTTAAAAATCAATCTAGATATATCTGAGATTTCTAAATTATCAATTTCTTGAGATGTTAAACATTTCCTATGTTTCTCTTTTTGAATTTTACCTTTAAAAATAAAATATTCATCATCTTTAGATAAAATTGAGGCGTATCTTTTTGCAAAACTTAAAGAAATTCTAATACCAAAATCCTCTATTTTTTTTTTGGATGTTGGATTTTCTATTATATGATGAATTTCTGCTAGTTTTAACTTAGACCTTAAAACTTCATTTTCTTGTATTTCGTGTTTTTGTTCCTCTAGAATATACTTTAAATTTGAATTCGTAGTATTATTTTTTTTAAGTTTTTCAATTTCATTTAAAGATTTCTCTTTTTTTATCTGCCATGCTTTGAAATGAGCTATTGCAGGAATAGCTTTTTTTATATCATTAGGATTACATTTAATTTTTTCTAAATATTTTTTTATATCAGACTCATTTTGAGTTTCTAATGAGCGTATCTCCTTTAAAACATTTTTATAAAAATCTGCTGTTTCAATACATTTTTTTGATAAAGCTAAAAGCTTAGAAAATAAAATTCCTATAACAGGCGCTGTAACACCAATTGCTATGTGGGCCATTGGAATGGTAGCAGAGCTAACTCTAAGAAGAGATAATAAGTATACTGCAAATATTGTAATGACAAAAAAATTTATAATAGAAGCTAATTTTAAAATTTTAGCTTTTCTAATATTTGCATTATAGACCTTTTGAGGATCTTGAGTGAAAATAGGATTTAAAGAAGTTACTTTAGTTGTCATAATATAAAAAAGGTTTTGTAATAATATATATGAGATGGTATTTTGATTAAATCATATTTTTGATGAAACATATAAGCAAAAAAATAAAAAAAAGTTTTTTGCAGCAAGTTATTGACATTAAAGACAAAAAGATGTTTTACTATGTACCGTTTATGATTCAATTTTAAAAAAAATGGCGAAAGAAGAAACGATTAAATTAGAAGGAGAAGTTCAAGAACTGCTTCCGAACATGAGTTTTAGAGTAACTCTAGAAAACGGAATGACAGTTTTTGCACATCTTTGTGGAAAAATGAGAATGAGAAATATTAGAGTTTATGTTGGAGATAAAGTTACAGTTGAAATGTCTCCATATGATTTGACAAAAGCTCGCATTACTTATCGCCATAAATAAATTACTATTGATTTAAAAAGTTAAAAAAAATAAGCTAATATGCTTTCAATGTTTAAAAAGTTTTTTTTTCGAAAATGCCCGGATAGCTCAGCGGTAGAGCACTTGCATGGTAAGCAAGCGGTCGTAGGTTCAATTCCTACTTTGGGCAAAGAGATCAAAAGAAATATATATCAAAAATTACTTCAGCCTTATGGAGGAAAATAACAATGGCAAAAGAAACGTTTAAAAGGACAAAACCCCACGTAAATATCGGAACAATTGGGCACGTTGATCATGGTAAGACAACATTAACTGCCGCAATCACAAAATATCTCGCGGAAAAAGGAGGAGCAACCTATAGAGACTATGCATCTATCGATAATACTCCCGAAGAGAAAACTCGAGGAATAACAATTAATTCATCCCATGTTGAGTATGAAACAGATAAAAGACACTACGCTCACGTAGACTGTCCTGGACACGCCGATTATGTTAAAAACATGATTACTGGTGCAGCTCAAATGGATGGAGCTATTTTAGTAGTAGCTGCGACAGATGGGCCTATGCCTCAAACTAAAGAGCATATTCTTTTAGCAAAACAAGTTGGTGTTCCATCTATTGTTGTTTTCTTAAACAAAATGGATCAAATATCAAAGGGTGATGAAGAGCTAGTTGAGTTAGTTGAGATGGAACTTCATGAGCTTTTAGAAGAAAAAGGATATAAAGACGTAACAATTGTTAAAGGTTCAGCTTTAAAAGCGCTAGAGGGTGATAAAGCAAGTGTAGAAGCAATTGGACAGCTTATGGCTGTTGTTGATGAAAAAATTCCAGAGCCTACTAGAGAAGTTGACAAACCATTTTTACTACCTATAGAAGATGTTTTTTCTATATCAGGTAGAGGAACAGTTGTAACTGGTAGAGTTGAGAGAGGAATTGTCAAAATAAATGATAAAATTCAAATCGTTGGAGTTAGAGAAACTAGAGATGCAGTTGCAACAGGTCTTGAGATGTTCCAGAAATTGCTTGATGAGGCTAGAGCTGGAGAGAATGTTGGAGTTCTACTCAGAGGAATCGATAAAAAAGATGTAGAAAGAGGGATGGTTTTAGCTGCTCCCGGTACATGCACCCCCCACAAGAAATTTAAGGGAACTATCTATGTATTAACCAAAGATGAAGGTGGCAGACATAAGCCATTTTTCTCTGGTTATCGTCCTCAATTTTTCCTAAGAACAACAGATGTTACAGGTACTGTTACTTTGCCAGAGGGCACTGAGATGGTAATGCCAGGTGACAATGTTGAGATTACTGGAGAGTTAATGTATCCGGTAGCTATGGAAGAAGGAATGCGTTTTGCTGTCAGAGAAGGTGGTAGAACGATAGGAGCAGGAACAGTTTCTAAGATAATTGAGTGAGGTTAGGGGGTGTGTAGCTTAGTTGGTAGAGCGGCGGCCTCCAAAGCCGCAGGTCGGGGGTTCGATCCCCTCCGCACTCGATTTTAAGAGATATAAATATGAAAAAGGCTAAAATGGCAACAAGTGCAAAAATAACACATTTAAAAGTTAAGAAAAAAAAGTTAAATTATTTTCGAGAAGTTCAAGCTGAATTGAAAAAAGTTTCATGGACAACGAAGATAGAGCTAGCATCTTGTACTAAAATTGTGTTGGGAGTTACTTTTATTTTCTCAATAGCAATTTATATTGCTGATTTAGTTATTAAAAACGCTCTTCATGTTGTTAGTTTAATCACAAGGATACTTTTTGGATAATATTATGATGAAATGGTATGTACTTCAAGTTTTATCGGGTCATGAAAAAAAAATTAAAAGGACCTTAGAAGAGAATTTAAAATCAAATGGCATGCAAGATTTTATAGAAGAGGTTTTAGTGCCAATTGAAAATGTGCAAGAAGTGAAAAAGGGCGAGCAAAAAGTAACAGAGAAAAAACTATGGCCTGGTTATATGCTTATCAAGATGAATTTAACAGATGAGGCTTGGGGGTATGTGAAAAACACTAGAAGTGTAATCGATTTTCTAGGTGGGGGAAGGCCTTCTCCATTAACGGATAAAGAAGTAGACGAGATTTTAAAAGAACTAGAAGAGAAGAAAAAAGGTGTTGTTCAAAAACATAAATTTGAAATTGGTGATGTTGTTAAGATAACGGAAGGTGTTTTTGTAAACTTTATAGGGACTGTAACTGAAATCAACCATGAAAAAGGCAAACTCTCTGTTTTAGTTTCAATATTTGGAAGAGATACTAGAGTTGATGATTTAGAGTTTTGGCAAGTCGAACAATCATCTGTAGACGAAAATAATTAAGTTGAGGAGAAAATGGCAAAGAAAAAAATAGTTAAAATAATAAAACTGCAAATACCGGCAGGGAAAGCAAATCCTGGACCACCAATTGGACCTGCGCTAGGTGCAGCTGGATTAAATATCATGTCTTTTTGCAAAGATTTTAACGCTAGAACTCAACAGCAAGCAGGAGATGTACTACCTGTTGTAATTGAAGTTTATCACGATAGAACCTTTTCTTTTATAACTTTGCAACCTCCGATGTCTCGATTGATCTTACAAGAGCTAAAACTTGAGAAGGGATCAAAAGAACCAAACAGAGAAAAGGTTGGGAAATTAACAATATCGATTGCGGAAAAAATTGCAAAAAGAAAGATGCCGGATTTAAGAGCATCTTCACTACAAGCTGCTGTTCAAATGGTTGTTGGCACAGCAAAATCCATGGGAATAGATTTAGAAGGATAAATAAAATATGAAAAAATCAAAAAGAGCTAAAAAAATATCTCAAATTGTTGGAGAAGAAAAAAAGCTAAATACTCTAGAGGCTATTGAACTTTTGAAAAAATGTCCAAAGTTAAAATTTGATGAATCAATAGAAATGTCATTAAAATTAGGTGTAGATCCTAAGAAGTCAGATCAGCAAGTTAGAGGAACGGTATCACTTCCTCATGGAAGCGGAAAAAAGCTTAAAGTACTAGTTTTTGCAAAAGCAAATAAAGTCGAAGAAGCATTAGATGCTGGAGCTGACTATGCTGGAGCTGATGAGTATGTAGAAAAGATAAAAGGTGGATGGTTAGATTTTAATGCTGTGATAGCAACACCTGATATGATGAGAGAAGTAGGAAAGCTTGGAAAAATATTAGGTCCAAGATCTTTAATGCCTACTCCAAAATCCGGGACTGTAACACAAGATGTAGCGAAAGCAGTAAAAGAGATTAAAGCCGGAAAAGTAGAGTTTAAAGTTGATAAGAATGCATCTATTAATACTATCGTAGGAAAGCTATCTTTTGAAAGTAAAAAACTATTAGAAAATTTCGAAACATTAATGGCAGCTATAACAAAAGCGAAGCCATCTAGTTCCAGAGGAATTTATATTAGAAATTTAGTGTTATCTTCTACTATGGGACCAGGTATAGTTATTGATCTACAATCATTAAATATTACATAAAAGGTAAAAAAAAATTATGAGAGAAGAAAAAAAGCTTTTATTGGAAGAGATTAGAGAGCAACTAGATGCAGCATCATCTTTGGTAGTAACGAAATTTACAAATATTACATCTACTGAATCATGGAATTTCAGAAATATACTTATAAAAAATGAAGCTGAGATGGAAGTTGTTAAAAAAAGAGTTTTTTTGAAGGCTTTTGAAAAAAGCGGATACAAATGCACTATTGAAGAGCTTGATGGCCAGATTGCTATTATCTTTATTAAAGATGATCCAGTTGGGGCAATAAAGGCTATTTTTGAGTTCTCCAATCAGACAGATAAATTACAAGTTATTAGAGGAGAAATAGAGGGTAAAGTTTATAATAAAGAAGAGCTACTTTTCTTATCTAAACTTCCAACTATGAATAATCTTAGAGCTGAATTTTTATCTGTATTAGAAGCTCCAATGACAGGAACTCTATCTACAGTGGAGAGTCTTCTTACTAGTGTAATGTACGCATTAGAAGAAAAGAAAAAATTAGAAGAAAAAAATAAGGGGTAATACCGTGGCCACAAATATAGATGAAATTGTTGAAACATTAAGTAAGCTACCAGTAATCGAGCTTGCTAAATTAAAAACTGCACTAGAAGATAAATGGGGAGTAAAAGCTCAAGCTGCAATGCCAGCTATGGTAGCAGCTGCTCCTGATGCTGCTGGTGAAGAAAAAGAGGAGTCTACTGAATTTAAAGTTACTTTAGAAGAAGCTCCAGCAGATAAGAAGATTCCTATTATTAAAGTAGTAAGAGTTATTACAGGACTTGGATTGAAAGAAGCTAAAGAGCTTGTAGAATCAGCTCCTAAAGTATTAAAAGAGACAGCTCCAAAAGCAGAAGCTGAAGAGATTGTGAAAAAGGTTGCAGATGCTGGAGGAAAGGCATCATCAAAAGGCCTTTAAAATATTTTTGTTTAATAATAGAGCAAAAGTTAAATTATTTGATTTTTGCTCTTTGATGTTTATATAAAAAAAAAGCTGTTAGCTTAGATTAATAAATCTATTTTAAGGAGTCAAATAAGATGCTTAAAAGACCGCCTGAGCGGGTAAGTTTTAAAAAAAGTAAAGAGATTATAGATCTTCCTAATTTAATTGAAGTACAAATTAAATCGTATAAGGAGTTTTTGCAATCTGAAAAACTACCGCATGAAAGAGAAAAAATTGGTTTGGAAGAAGTGTTTTGTGAAATTTTTCCAATCAAATCGTATGATGAAAAAACGATTTTAGAATATAACTCCTATGATTTAGGAGTGCCTAAATATTCACCGGAAGAGTGTATAAGAAGAGGGATCACGTATAACGTTACTTTAAAAGTTAAATTTAGATTAACAGATGAGACTGGGATAAAAGAAGAAGAAGTGTATATGGGAACTCTTCCTCTGATGACAAAAAACGCAACTTTTATCATAAATGGAGCTGAAAGAGTAGTAGTATCTCAACTTCATAGATCTCCTGGTATTGCATTTGAAAAACTACGTCATTCTAAAGGCACAAAGCTATTTTCATTTAGATTAATTCCATATAGAGGCAGTTGGTTAGAAGCTGCATTTGATAATAATGATTTGATCTATATCTATGTTGACAGAAAAAAACGAAGAAGAAAGGTACTAGCGACTTCATTTATAAGAACACTTGGATACTCATCAGATGCGGATATTATTGAAGAATTTTTCGATACAAGAAGAGTAAAAATTAAATCTGAAAAAGATTTTGTAAAATTAGTAGGAAAGATTTTAGCAGAAGATGTTGTTGACGAAGAGACAGGGCTTGTTTTTGGAAAAGCTGCAGAAAAGCTAACAACTGCAATGTTAAAAAGAATGTTGGATGAAAAAATTATTTCTATAAAAATAGCAGAAGACATTGATGAGACACATCCGATAATAAAAATGCTTGCTAAAGACCCTACAGATTCATATGAATCTGCGCTAAAGGATTTTTATAGAAAAATTAGACCGGGCGAACCGGCAACACTTTCCAATGCAAGATCAGCAATTATGAGACTCTTTTTCGATGCTAAAAGATATAACCTTGGAAGAGTTGGTAGATATAAATTAAATAGAAAGCTAGGTCAAGAAATTTCAGATGAGATTTTAAATACAGTAACTCTAAAAAAAGAAGATGTTATTGAAGCTTTGAAGTATTTGATTAGACTCAAAAATGGTGAGGGCAATGCATCTGTAGATGATATCGATCATTTAGGAAATAGAAGAGTAAGATCAGTAGGCGAGCTTGTTCAAAATCAATGTAGAATTGGTCTCGCACGAATGGAAAAAATTGTCAAAGAGAGAATGAACCTATTTGATTTTTCTTCAGATACCATGACTCCTGGAAAGGTGGTCTCGGCAAAAGGCCTTGCCGGTCTTTTAAAAGACTTTTTTGGAAGATCACAACTATCACAATTTATGGATCAAACAAATCCAATTTCTGAGTTAACTCATAAAAGAAGACTCTCTTGTTTAGGGCCTGGAGGCTTAAATAGAGAAAGAGCTGGATTTGAAGTAAGAGATGTTCATTCATCACATTATGGAAGAATCTGTCCTATTGAAACTCCGGAGGGTCAAAACATTGGTCTTATAACTTCTCAGTCTTCATATGCAAAAATCAATGAATTCGGATTTATTGAAACTCCATATAGAATTGTAAAAGATAATGTTGTTACTGAAGAAATAGAATACATGACAGCAGATTATGAAGAGAACTGTATTATTGCCCAAGCATCAGCTGCTTTAGATGAATTTAATATGTTTAAAGACAAGATCTGTTGGGCAAGACATAAAGGAGAATCTTTAGAAAT
>JAAKFW010000073.1 GCA_011064905.1 Candidatus Anoxychlamydiales bacterium
TTAATTGTTTCTAGTTTGGCTATCTTTTTTATTAAGTCCTTTTTTTTCATTTTTTTTCCTCTTATTATAAAACGGCTTTATTAATTAATATTGCAATAGCTATGCCAAAGTAAAAAAAATGAATGCTAAGAAATGTTTTTTTTTTATATTATTCAAAATAGAAGCAATTAAAATAAATTTAGCTAATGGGGTAAATTATGAATAAAAAAATGCTGAGCTCAATTTTTCTAGCTACATCTTTGATGTTTTTTGTTTCTTGCCAGCAGCAAGATGCAAAAAAAGATGATCAAAAAAAATCATCATATAGCAGAGAAAGCAGAAAAGGCACATATCAAAAAAGAGGCAAAGGTAGCGATTCTTCTACTATGCCAACTAAAAAATGTCCTAAAGACAAACCTTGTCCTGCTGAGCCTAAAAAAACATGTCCAAGTGGATGTAAAAAAAAATGTTGCATAAATGAAACATCAATTTCTGATAAAGAAGAAGCTATGCTGCAAGAAAAACAAGAAATCATTAGTCTTCAAGATCTTACAAACAAAGGTATGCCTCTAGAAGATTTAAAAGCAGCTATTGAAAGTGATTCTTTAAATATTGGCGAATAATATTAAATATTCATTTTAGGATATAGAGTTAAAAACGAAAAAAGCCCTTTTCAAAAGGGCTTTTTTTGTAAATACCTGACGTTTGAAAAATATTTTAACGTTTAAAATATTATTCTATCTGTTTTTATTCTTGAAGAGCTTGGTCGTTATCCATTTTGTCGATCATGTCATAAAAACTAGTTTTATCTGCAATTAGCTTTTCTCTAAAAGAAAATTCTTCGAACCTTTTGATGCTCACCGGTTTGCCTTTGTAATACCATTTGATATGAGTGTCATTATCGTGAAAAATTCTCTCGGATCCGTGTTTTTTGTCATTTTCCCAATGAACTTGAGCTAGTAAAGATCCATCTTCTTTAAAGTGACGCTCTAAACCTTTTTTAAGACCATTTTCATATAGCACTTCAGTGATCTTATTGTTATTTCTATAAACTGCTTTCATTCCATTTAATTTTCCATTATTAAATGTCTGATTAAGCACTATATCACCTTTCTCTGAATAGTTTGTCTGCTCTCCATGGAGCTGATAATTTTTAAAGGCCATACTTGACTTGAGCTTTCCATTTGAATGATAAGTATTTCTTGCTTTAAGTTTTCCGTTTTTTATAGTGTCTTTATATAGAAGCTCACCATTTCTGTCTCTTTTGATTCTAGTGCCTTTATTATCTTCAATTGTAGCTTCTAATTCATTGTTAGGCTTGAAATACTTTCCATTCACCAATGCAGTATTTTCATATTGCTCTTGTGATATGGGCACTCCTGTCTTATCCCACAAGGTGATTTGAGTTTTATTGTCAGGCTCATAGGTTTTTTCTCTATAAGGTATTCCAACTTCATCTTGATGAGTCTCTTTTATTATGGTTCCATTATCATAATCATAGATCGTTTCTAAAATTGAGCTATTTGGAAAACTATAAGTTGTTAGTCCGTGAAGAGCTCCATTATTGTAGTTATTAGTAACAGTAACACCGTTATCTAAGAGAGTGGTTACAGTTCCTTCTTTTGTTCTATTTTGCCATTCGTTTTTTGACATATCAAAACCATATTTATGCACGTAATGTTGCGTAACAACATTTGAGTCATTATCATCATGACATGCAAATAAAGTTAAAATAATTGTTAGAAAACTTAGCCATTTTAGTATTTTCATTTAAAGCTCCCAAACTTTGATAATCTATTATATTATTTTTAATCCAAACTATTTTTCAAGATGTTTTATAATTTCTTTTGTAATTTTTAGATGTTGAGTTTCTATTTCATTGTTAGAAATGGTTTTTGTTGTATCTCTATATATGAATCTAAAGGTTACATTTTTTTTGTCTTCGACGTTTTTAAAGAGATCTACAAGATATATTTTTTCTAAAATTTTTGAATCTATTTTTTCAAAAAAATCGAAGATGTTTTGAATATTTAGTTTTTCGTCAATGGTAAGAGTTAAATCTCTAAAAGAACTAGGTAGTTCTGAGATTGCACGGAAATCAACTTGATCAATTTTATTTTGAAAGATAAACTTTAGATCTAACTCTGCAAAAAACACTCTTTTTTTGATATCAAAAGTTTTTAAAATGTTTGGGTGAACTTCTCCAATTATTGCAAATTCTTTATTATCTAAAGAGATAGCTGCTTGTTTAAGTGGATGAAAGCCTTTTCTGTTAGATTTATTGAATTTATATTTTTTATCTAAAATTGCGGATAGGGTGTTTTCTAAGATTCCTTTTAGATCATAAAAATTTACATCAAAATTTGATTTATCCCAAAGGTGGGGATTTCTTTTTCCACTCATTATTAAAGATAGAGTAGACCTTTCAAAATATTCATCTTTATTTTTAAAATGAACTTTACTTATTTCATAACCTAAAATATCAAAATTTTTATGATCGTGATTAAATTTAACAACTTCTAATAAAGAAGGTAGTAGAGAAGGTCTTAAAATAGATTGATCGATAGATTTAAAATGTTTAACACTTACTAAAGAGTCTTTATCTAAGTTTAAAAGAGCAATTTCAGAGAGTTTTGGGCTAATAAGATCACAAGTTTTTATCTCTTGGAGAGAACAGCTTCTAAGATAAGATTTGATCTCTCTTTCGAATAGATACTCTTCTGATACGGGAGCATTTGAGCTGCGATAAGTTGGGTTTACATTTGTTATATTGTTATATCCAAAGATTCTAGCTATCTCTTCTATTAAATCGATTTCATGAGAAATATCGTTTCTATAAGATGGAATTTGAACTAAGATAGCATCTTCATTTTTCTCAAGAATTTTAAAGTCTAGTCTTTCAAAAATATCTATTATTTCATTTTCTGATACTTTTGTTCCTAGTGTCTTTTGAGCTTTTTGAACTCTTATTGATATTTTGTTTTCTGGAAATTTATCTTTTTTAATATCGATTTTTCCTTTTAGAATTTTTCCATTAGCTATATCAGCAATAAGAGTTGCTAAATAATCGATAGCAATTGGGATCATATTAGGATCTATTGACTTTTCAAAACGAATAGAGCTTTGAGTTTTTAAATTTAAAAGTTTTGAAGTTTTTCTAATAGAGGTAGAATCGAAAGCCGCTGCTTCTAAAACTATTTTTTTTGTGCTATTAGTTACAGAGGAATTTAGTCCTCCTATAACTCCTGCTATAGCAACTGTTTTTTTTCCATCTTTTATAACCAAAGAATTTTTAGGGATTTTTCTTTTCTCTTCGTCTAGAGAGATAAAATCAATCTCTTCATCATTCATTGTAACTTTTAACTCATGGTTTTCTAATTTATCAAAATCAAAAGCGTGCATAGGGTGGTTGAATTTTAACATTATGTAGTTTGTTGCATCTACAACGTTATTAATAGATCTAAAACCACATGATTCTAACTCACTTTTTAACCAATATGGAGATGGGCCAATATTCACATTTTCGATAATTCTAGCAGCGTATCTTTTGCATCTTTGATCTTCAATTGTGACTTTTAGTAATTTTTCAATATTATCTGGAGCTTCTTCTTTTAAGTTTAGCGCAGGCATTTTTATTTTTTTCTTGCTCAAGCAAGCGAGCTCTCTTGAAAGGCCGATAGCTGACATGAGATGACCTAAATTAGGAGTTAAAGAAATCTCAAAGGTAGGGTCGGCTAAAATAGATAGATCTTTTCCAATTTCAAAATCGTTATCAAATTCTAAGATCCCATCTTTATCTTCTGATAGGTTTAACTCAGAAGCAGAGCAAAGCATTCCAAAAGATTCTACTTCTCTTAGCTTTGCTTCTTTTATTTTAAAAATATTTCCTTTTTCATCCGTTAGGGTAGCTCCAACTTTTGCAAAAGCTGTGATCAAATCTTTTCTACAGTTTTTAGCTCCGCACACTACCTGAAAAGTCGCTTTGCCATCTGTAACTTTTGCAATTACTAAATTATCAGCTTTGGGATGTTTTTGGATATCTAGCACTTTTACAGAAAAAACATTTGTAAAAGAGGGGATTTCATTTTCAATTTTATCAACTTCTATTCCAGCTGATGTGAAAAGGTGAGCTATATCTTTAGGATCTTGCTTGATATCTAAAAATTCTTTTAACAAAGATAGGGTAACTTTCATAACTTTAAAATTTCTCTATATATTTTAATTACTTATTTTAGCTTAGTCTTTTTTTTATATAAATGATTAATTTCTCTTATCTAATACCAAAAAAATAAAATACTTTTGTTCACACGGGCTTCTCCTTACACAGGGTCGTCTCCACCTTTATGAAAGGGATGGCATTTAAATATTCTCTTGATAGTTAAAAAAAACGCTTTTATACTCGAATACTTTTTAAATGTCCCTATGGCATATTCAGAGCATGTTGGGTTGAATCTACACCTAGATCTGATATGAGGGCGAACAATCAACTGATAGGTGCGTATGAGAAATATAAAAATCTTTTTCATGAGTGTTTTATTTCTTTTGTCTACTATAGTATATGCTTTAGACGAGGTTAATATGAATCAAAATAATTTTCAAAATTTTTTAGATGATTTTATATCTAAAGTTGAACTTAAAGAAGAGCAATTAAATAGGGCTGTATGGATATTAGAAACGACTGGCTCAAAAGATGCTGCATCTTTAGTTGGATCTTTAAGCTCTGAGTTAAAAATTTTATTTAGTGATAAAGATATTTATGAAAAGATAGTTTCTTTTAATAAAGAAGAAGAGATAGATCCTCTATTAAAAAGACAGATCCACATTCTAATAAATGCTTTTAAAGGAAATATGCTTCCAAAAGAGATTTTACATGAAATATCTACAAAAGAGGCTGCTTTAAATCAGATATATGCAAATTTTAGAGCAAAAATTGATGGAAAAGTTTATTCAGAAAACTCCCTTAGAGACATTTTAAGAAAAGAAAAATCAGTTGATCTTAGAAAAAAAGCTTGGGATGCATCAAAAATAGTTGGGATAGAGCTAGCTCCTAAAATAGTAGAGCTTGCCCATCTTCGAAATAAAGCAGCGAATAATCTTGGATATCAAAACTATTTTGAGATGATGCTTGATTTATCTGACATTAATAAAATAAAACTTCTTAAAACTTTTGATGATTTAAAAAATAAAACAGATGAGTCATTTAATAAAATACTTTTGCATGTAAATGAAACTCTCTCAAATGAATTTAAAGTATCTTTAGATGAGATAGGGCCTTGGGCATATAAAGATCCTTTTTGTCAAATGGATCCAATTGAGACTTCAAAATTAAATGAGCTTTTTCAAGATAAAGATCTTTTAAAAATTTCTAAATCTTTTTATGAGCAGATGGGTTTTAAAGTTGATGATTTAATAGATGGTAGCGATCTCTATGAAAGAGATGGTAAAAATCAGCATGCATTTTGCATAAGTGTAAACAGAAAAAAAGATGTCAGAACTTTAAATAACATAAAACCCAATGTTCAGTGGATGGAGACCCTTTTACATGAGTTTGGTCATGGAATATATGATTTAGAGATCGATGAGAATCTACCTTGGCTCTTAAGAGAGCATCCTCATATTTTGACTACAGAAGCTATTGCTCTTTTGATGGGAAGGCAGGTCTATACTAAAGAATTTTTAAGAGATTTTTTAGATGTTAAAGATGAAAAAATCTTTAATGAAGTGGAAAATGGTTTAAAAAGAAGACAGCTGTTTTTTTCAAGATCAGCTTTTATGATAACAGAGTTTGAAGCAAAAATGTATGAAGATCCAAATCAAGATTTAAACACTCTTTGGTGGGATCTTTATGAAAAATATTATAATAGTCCAAGACCCAAAGATAGAGAAGATAAAGCTGATTGGGCTGCTAAATACCATGTAGGCTTAGCTCCGGTATATTATTATAGTTATCTCTTAGGAGAAGTTTTTGCATCTACTTTGCAAAAACAGCTACTAGATGTAGCCAAAGATGATAATATTTGGAAAAAAGATGCTGCTATCTTTTTAAAAGATAAGATGTTTTCACATGGAAGTAAGTATAGATGGGATCAGTTAATTGAAAATGTTTTAGATAGTCCGTTTTCAATAGATGATTGGGTTGAAGAGTGCTCTAGATAACTTAAGTATTATTGCTCATTAACAAAGTCTTTAAGGTGGTAGGTTCTTTTTGCAGTAGCCCCAAAAGATTCTATCATATCTAATTCTTGAAGTCTTGAGAGCTCTCTTTGAAGGGTTCGTTTACTGATAGTTGGGCAAACATCCATAAAATCTTGGAGGGTAAAAGGCCCTTCTAGAGCAAGTTCAAG
This sequence comes from Candidatus Anoxychlamydiales bacterium, assembly GCA_011064905.1. GTDB lineage: Bacteria > Chlamydiota > Chlamydiia > Chlamydiales > SM23-39 > JAAKFX01. Next base: position 6,324 of record JAAKFW010000073.1, read on the forward strand.
AGCTTTTTTCTGATTTTCAGAGAGTTTTTTTTCATTGCAAAACAGATCAAGTTTTATTTTACTCTCAGTGCTATGTTGCAATTCTTTTAATTGAGTTGTTAGACCTAGACAAAAATATTCTAACCATTTAGTCATATCGAGATTATTTTCTCTAACAGACTGTATAGCTAAATAATATTTTTGTCTTTCCCTATCGTAATATTCACTTATTGTAAAAAGTCGTTTAAAGTCATATCCAGTTTTGTAAAGATATAAAGTTGAAAGTAGCCTAGCTGTTCTACCATTACCATCTAAAAAAGGATGAATATGAACGAATTGAAACTGAATAATTCCAGATATTAGAATAGGATGGATTTCTTTTTCATTCTCGAGCCATTCAACAAGTTCTTTCATCATAATGGGAACATCATAAGCTGGAGGAGGTGTATAAATTATTTCATGAGTCTTTGAATTAACCACAAAATTCTGGACTTTTCTATATTCCCCTGGCATAGCAGAGTTACCTCTAACATTTTGTACTAAAATTGAATGAATTTGTCTAACAAGGCCTTCGGTGATTGGTTTTTTCTCTTGTAAGTAAGTAGAGACAAATTCAAAAGCTGTTTTGTAATTTAAAAGTTCTTGTTTATCGTCAGGGTTAACTTTTGAGACTTTTTTCCCTTCGAGTAGTTTTTTTGATTGCTCTAAAGATAAGTGAGTTCCTTCAATATGAGTAGTATGGTGAGCTTCCAAAATCAGAGCTTTTTTTTGCATGAATGCTAGCCAATCCTCAGTTAAACGGGCCGCATCTAAAAAGCCTCTTGATCTTTCAATCTGAGTTAGAGCTTTATTGATTTTATTTGATATTGTAAATTTTGGTTTAAACATCTTGTGACAAAATCCTCTCTTTTTGTCACAAGATAGCAGGTTTCTCTAGCAATGTCAAGTGTCACGAGATGTCACAAGATGTCATAAGATTCTTTAAACCTATAATTTTCCATAGTTTAAACTCTCATATATCTTGTGAATTTTTTATCTTTTCTATAATATTTTAATATCTTTAGCGGAAGTGGTGGAACTGGTAGACACGCTACCTTGAGGTGGTAGTGGGAGAAATCCTTTGGGGGTTCGAGCCCCCCCTTTCGCAT
>JAAKFW010000074.1 GCA_011064905.1 Candidatus Anoxychlamydiales bacterium
AGAGATATCATATAATGGTTTTCCAAGCCAACTTGCAAACTTGCTTATAAAACTTTTTTCCCGATGAGGCAACATCTCAAAAAGCAATTGAGTATGTTGTTTCATAAAGGTTTTCCATGGTTCTAAAGTTGAATCTTTTAAAATATGTAAAAGCGACTCTTTATAAAAAGAATCAATTGAATCTGCCCCTTTTGATTCTATCTCTTTTATAATTAAGCCCCTTTCATGAGAGGCTGGGAAAGCAAAAGAGGGTAAAGGCTCTTTTAAAAGAGGCTCTATTTGAGTATCTATAGTTTTTAAAGCTTTATCTAAGTAAGAGAAATTTATTCTATCCGCCTCATCAATATAAAATTTTTCTTGCAACTTTTTAAAATCGGTTATCAATGGTAAAGAATCTTTTGCTGTTTCTTTGAATTTTTGTAAGATAACAAGTCTTTGTCTTGCAAGTAGCAGATCATGATAATGAGCAAGCGCTTTTAGCGGTTCATTAGGTATAGACTCGTTTAAAAGCTTGGAATAATTCGCTATCGCATTTGGCAGAACTTCTTTAATGCCTTTTTGGACGCTTTTCCCCCACTCTTCTAAAAAAAAGATAACTTCGTGTATTTCTGCCTCGACAAGTTTTGTTATAGATTCTAAACCCACTTTATCAGATAAATCAGATAAATTATTTAATGCAGTGATTTGACCTTTAATAATATTTAAAGCTTGAGGGTTTAATCCATTGATTGGTGATTCAAAAACAGATATCAATTCTGCAGATAAATTATCTAATTTTAAAACATTTTCCAGATAGTCTTTCTGTATTATTTGATAATTCAAAAAAGCTTTATCCAACTGATCTAATTGCTCTTTTAGCATAGAATCTTTTTTTGACATTTCTTGAAAATTAGAGTTTTCTCGAAGAGTTGTAAAATTATTTTTTGACAATTTTATATCTGATAAATTAGAAGTTTGGATTATAGATGCAAATACATTGCCTAAAGTGCTAATTTGACCGTCTAAATGAGCCTGAGAAGTTTGATTAAATATCTTAGATACTCCAGGGTAAGTCTTTGAAATTGAGCTGGTTAATGGCTTTGCTCCATAAGGAAGTGAATGTAGATTAGGTGAAGATTCTTTTTTAGTTAAACTTGAATTTGAAAAACGCATAATTATTATCTATTATAATGTTTTTTTATAAGTTAATAATGTTATTATTACATTTATTTCTATTCTGTTCAACCATTTGCTTGATCAATGTTATTAAAAAAACTTTAAGCTTTGCAAGGCAGGGCTTCTTCATTAAAAATGATTTAAAAAATAAACATAAATAGCGATAGTTAAAGCCATTGTGTAAAAATAAGTTAAAGTAAATGTTTGAATTTGCTGTGCTATAAAGAAATTACAACAGCTGAAATTTCAACTTTTAAAATTAAGTATAAGGTAATTATACCATTCATCAAATATAAGTTTTAATTTTCGCCCATTCTCTGGTGCATAGAGTTCGTACAGCTCCTGATTGAGCCGTAATACCATTTATCAAATTTATATTTGATAAATGGTATTAAATCCTGTTTAGACGAAAAAGGAAAACGTTTATGGGCTGCTGCTAAAGAAGGCAACTCATATGGAAGGGGGAAGGAGAGTAATGCGGTCAGCATTGCTACAATATTATCAAGTGCACAATTTCATTTTTTTTTAAAGACCTTTCTAGGATGATTTTTCTGAAGAAGATCGAATTAAAAAATCTGATGGGGCAAGAAAAAACTTTCTCAAACCCAGTCAAGTCTCATGCCTGTTTTGGAGCAATTGGTAGAACCAACTACAAGAGGAGATCCGGAATCTCATTTAAAATAGGCTTGTAAAGGTACAAGATTAGCTGTACTTTAGTAGCTAGCTACAAGCTAAGGTCCTGCTTCAGAGTTTATTGCTTTTCAAAAGTTTGCATAAGATCTTCTCCGGAAGATAATTAAGAGTAAGTTTTAATCACTCTAAATCATTTTTTTTCCTAATTATCTAGAAAGTTCATCGCTAAAAATAAGCCTTTTTTCTGTTGGAGTCAACCTTCAGAAAACTGTCCAAAACTAGCTTTCTTTTTAAGTTTGCTCAGAGAGAGACGATTTATTTGGGGTAATTTTTTTTTGAGAGAATTATCCTCTATGAAAATTTAACATCGCAATTGCTTCATTTGCTATTAAAAAAAAAAATAATGACAAGGAATTTTTTTTTTTTTACTATTCTTTAAAAAGAGAATTATTATTTTATATAACTTATATGGGGGTTTAAATGAGAGTAATTCGTTTTATTGTGCTGCTTCTTATTTTACTTGGTGCTATCAATTGGGGCCTTTGGGGCGCATTTCAATATGATATTATTCAAGATGTTTTTGGATCAGATCAGTCTATATGGGCCAGAATTGGCTATATCATCGTAGGGCTTGCCGGAATCTATGGCATTAGTTTTCTTTTTTCAAAAGGAACTTGTGGATATGGAGAAAAACATCATAGCGAATAGAATAGATAGATTTAGAGATGCAAATTTAAAAAATTTGCATCTCTAATTTATTTTTCATAAATTTCTTTAACAAAAATTATGATAAATGATGCTCTAGTTTAGTTGATTGTAATAATTATATTTTGTGTTCTTATTCAATTAATTCGATTTTTTCTTTTGAGCCTTGCAATTAAATAGAGATATTCCTTATTAGGTAAATAAAGCCTATTGGGCTAGCAAGGAGAGAGAAATCGATGAAAGCACTAAGCGGCTTTAACCCATGGTTAAAAATGTGGGTGAAGCCAAAGACTACTATTAGAAAAGTTGTAGACTGTAATCCTAATTTTAGGCTGTTTTGGCTATCTGCTATTTATGGAATTGTATCACTACTTAGTTCTTCTCAGAGTTTCGCTTTGGGTCATAGATTTCATTTCTTTTTGATATTGTTTTTATGTCTTATAGTTGCTCCTATATGGGGGTATATAGTTTTTTCCGTATCATCGTTTTTTATCTTTATTACAGGAAAGTGGCTAAAAGGAAGTGCAAAGTACAAAGAGGTAAGAAGCGCTATCGCTTGGTCGAACGCTCCTATGATAGTCAATGTATTTCTCTGGATTTTACTTCTTTCAATTTTTAGAGAAGCCATTTTAAGAGATTTTCCGGCTTCTTTTGTTTTTTTAAAATCTCAGAGGGTGGTTTTATTTTTGATTTTACTTTGTCAATTAGTAGTAAGTGTCTGGATTATAGTCTTATATATTAATGCTTTATCTGAAGTTCAAAAATTTTCGATAGGAAAAGCTGTTTTGAATATTTTGATTGCTATCGTTATTTTTGCTTCAGTATTTTTTGCTATTGCTCTTGTTTATTTTCTAATCATGAAAGGGTTTCTTTTAAGATGAAAAAATTTATTTTTCTTTTTTTTATCTTCTCAGTTTTAATTAGTAGTTTTAGCTTTTCTTGGGAAAAATTTTATTCTATAGAAGGTAAATGTGAAGTTTTATTTCCAAACAAACCAGAGCATATGAGACAAGTAATCCCAGTTAATGATTTAAGCTCTTATATGAACTACGATGTTTATTTATCTACTTTAGATGATGGAAACTCAATATGCATGATGATTATAGTAGATTTTCCCGCAAAAATAGATAGAGATAAGGAGCTTCAAAGTTTAGAAGGATTTTTAAATGGAATCATAAATCACAGAGAAGAGAAAAAGTTGATCTCAGCTGATTTCACAACTCTAGGCGATCTCAATGCTTTAGATTTTGTAGTAGAAGATCAAAATAGATATTTTAAAGGCAAAGCGATCATCTCAGAGAGTAAAATGTATTTAATAGCGATGGAATATGATTCGCATTTAGATTTAGATATTTCATTTAACAAATACATCGAATCTTTTCATCTGAAAAATCAATAACACGTCTAGCAAAAAAATCTAAGATTTTTTGAAAATAACATTAGGCAAATTACTCTCTTTTTTGATATAAAGTTCAAAAAAAATCAAAGGAGGTAAAAAATGGCTTTATTATCACGTCCAGGACAACGCTGTTTCGAAGGGTTTTTCTCAGAAATGACTAAAACAAGTGGAGTTGATGAAAAAGTTGAACCCATAGACCCTGTAAAAGTAAAACTAGGACAAATTGCTGCGAATGAAATTAAAGATAATCAAATCGTAGGTCTTGGTACAGGAGCTACAGCTGCAGAATTCATTAAATGCTTAGCTAAAAGATGCAAAGAAGGATTGCGCATAACTGTAGTTGCTAGCTCAAATGAATCCTTTATGCTTGCTCAAGAATTGGGTATTAGTGTTTATAAACTGGGGGCAATTGATATTGAAAATGAATTTTTTTTAGATGTCTATGTAGATGAAGCGGATGAAGTAGATGAAAATTTTAATATGATAAAGGGTAGAGGAGGCGCTCTACATAGAGCAAAAGTTTTAGCTTCTAGCTCTAAAAAAGTCATAATCATGATAAATAGCTCAAAAAAAGTTAAATTGTTGGGAAGGGTTGACTTGCCTATTGAAGTTACAAAATTTGGAAGTGATCTAGCAAAAAAACGACTTGCTGACTTAGGATATTCATCAGAAAAAAGAAAAAATAAAGATGACTCCCCATATGTTACTGATAATGATAATTACATTTTAGATGTAAAACTTACCAAATTATTAGAGAATCCAGAAAAAGCACATGGTGTCTTCAAAAATATCACTGGAGTTGTAGAAACAGGTATTTTTATAGATTTAGTAGATAAATTAATCGTTAGTGATACAGATGAAAACTGTGAGATAATAAATGCTAAAAAACTTTAGAAATCTAAAGATTAGATAAGCTTAATAAAGGATTTAAAAAGTATAAAAATTAATCGCCATTTAAAATAGCGTCTTTTGTTCTAAAATGAAGTTTCGCAACTTTTTCTAAAGCTTCTGGGCCATGTTTTTCAACAATTTTTCTTCCTATATCTATAACAAAAGATGAAGCTCCTTTTGGAAGCTTTTGATCATACTGAGAAGATAGTTCTTCTAATCCTTTTAAAAAAGCAGCTCTAGCCATTATAGAGGCTCCCGCTACTATTGGATCTTCTTCAGCTTTGGTTCTTTGCTCTAAATGTATAGAGAGTCCTTTTCTTTTTACAGCAGATTCCACAACAGATTTATTTGCAAATTGATCAATTATAACGTTTTTGCAAGAGGTTTTTTCAAAGAGCTCTGAGATTACGGTTGTATGTCCCCAAGCGAGTAATTTATTTAAATTTTTGAACTTTAAATAAAGTTCATTATACTTTTCAGGGAAAATTCTAACAACCGCAATTTTAAACTTTGCTTTTAAAATATTTGCAAGATCTAAAATGGATTTATCTGATATTTTTTTGCTATCTCTTACATTTAAAGAGATTAATTCTTTTATACCTTTTTCGTCAGCGTATAGTCCCGCAATACATAATGGACCGAAAAAATCCCCTTTTCCAGATTCGTCAACTCCAATTCTAGAGGTCATTGAAATAAATGCTTCTGGATTCGTATAACTAAACGTTTTTAAAATTTCAGGCTCTAAATAAAATTCTATGAATTCATCTTTATTTTTTCCTTGAACAACTAAAGATCCTGATTTATATAGTACTAGAGTTATACCCTTTTTTTTTGCAGAAAAAATGGTGTAGGGAGGATTTGTTAAAGAAAATCCTTTTTCTTCTAAATCATTTTTTAGTTTAGGTGCTAGATTTACATCTATTTTTGTTGTAAACGTGGCTGGTTTCATGTTTTTTTAATATTGTGTTTTAGTAAATTTATATAAAAAATCGAAGTTAAATTGAAGTAAATTTTTAGAAAAGCTAAAATGATATTTATATAACGAGGGTTTTATGATTGAACAAAAAAAACAGATAGGTGATCTCTTTAAAACAAAAAGACATGAGATGAACTTGTCTTTAAAAGAAGTTGAAAATGCTACTTCAATAAGAATGCTTTATCTAAAAGCGATTGAAGAGGGTGGCGTAGATAAACTGCTTTCAAAAGTTTATATCTTGGGCTTTATTAGACAATACGCATCTTTTTTAGGACTTGATGGGGAGAAAATTATCAAACAAAATCCCAAAGCCTTTGATTCGAGCGTTCCAAAACAAGATTTTGATTTTGGTATTGGAACTTTAGAGGTAAGAAATTCGCAATCATCAGCTGCAAAAAATCTTCCCAATACTATTTGGATAGTAGTTGCTGTAGTAGTGCTCATAGGTGCTTGGTTTTTTGCAAGAGCTATAGGCGTTTTTTAGTGATTTTTCAAGAGTTTTTTTTTGCAAACTTTTTAAAAAAAATAAAAGAAAGTAAAGTTCAAAAAACTTTTGTAAATGGTGTTTTAATGGCCCTAACGGATATGGTCCCAGGAATATCAGGCTCAACTATTGCATTAGTTTTAGGGATTTATCAAAAGTTACTCGTAGCTATAAAAAATATTGAATTGAAGCCTCTTTTAAAATTTGATTTTAAAAGTTTTTTAAAAAGTTTTGATTTTACTTTTTTAATTCCTCTAATTTGTGGAATGATTTTTTCATTTTTGGTTTTTTCAAGATTATTTAGCTTTTTTTTATCTCATGAGTTTTATAGGGCATTTTTTTTAAGTTTTTTTTTAGGAATTGTCCTCTCTTGTACTTATTTTCTATTAAAAGAGATAAAAATTGGTTTTGATAATTTATTTTTAATATTAATAGGATCGATTATCTCTTTTTCAATTTCTTATTTTAGTGTAGGGGAGATCAATTTGTCTTTTAATTTTGAGATTAAACTAATTATTGCTGGATTTATTGCAATTTTTGCAATGTTACTCCCTGGTATATCCGGAAGTCTGATTTTAGTAATGCTAGGGATTTATCCAATTGTTATAAACGCTCTTAGTAATATTTCAAATATTGAGAATTTAAAAATTTTAGGTTTTTTAGCAATTGGGATTTTTTTGGGCCTTTTTGTTTTTCCGAAAATTATTTTGTTTTTCATAAAAAAATATTATTTTTTAGTTTTGAGTTTCTTAATCGGACTTATGTTTGGATCTATTTATGCTCTTTGGCCATTTTGGTTTTATAAAAAAAATATTTTTGCAAGTAAAACTTTTTTGATACCTACAAAATTAAAAATTCCTGAGGTGCTCTCCTTAGAATTTCTCCTTTCAGTTTCTTTTTTAATATTAGGTTTTTTTATTTTTTTTAAAATAAAACAAAAACTTTTAATAAAATCTTGAAAAAATTTAATGAAGTTACTTGCATATTAAAATTTCAAGATTTATGATTCATTTAAGAAAAGTTAAATAGAAAAAAGCATGAAAACTCTAGCAG
>JAAKFW010000075.1 GCA_011064905.1 Candidatus Anoxychlamydiales bacterium
TTCAAATTTCCTCATAGAGAGCAGATTTTTCTTCTTGGGGTAAAAAAGTTTTTTTGAGAGAATTATCCTCTATGAAAATTTAACATCGCAATTGCCTCTATATGGTTCAAAATATGGATAAAATAAATCGAGCTCAATTTATGAATTCCAAACTATAGAAAATATATTTGGATTTCATAAACACCTTATTATTAGAAGACTCTAAATCAACTCTTGGACAATTTGTAAATTACAATTCCAAATTGTCCCTGATAACACACTTTTTTACCGCCTTTAAATTCAGCACCAAATTAACTTTTCTCGATTTGGTGCGGTTTTTTAAGCATGAAAATTCCGCCCCAAATTAATTTTTCTTGATTTGGTGCGGAAATTCTAGTATTATGCATTGCAAAATTTAGAGAAAAAAGATGAATCAATTTTTGGGCAGAGAAAAAGAACTGATTGGGTTAAAAGAACTTTTAAGAAAAAAAACTTCATCTTTAGTAGTTCTTAGAGGAAGGCGCCGAATCGGCAAGAGCACCCTGGCAGAAGAATTTGCTAAATCATTTCCAAAACACTATACATTTACTGGCTTGCCTCTTTCTAAAAATCCAAATGCTAAAGCTCAATATAAAGAATTTCGCAGACAAATGACGGAGCAGGGAATCCCAAGTTATGATTCAACTGATTGGGGAGATCTTTTCTCTATTTTAGCAAAACACACACAAAGAGAACAAGTTTTGATTGTCTTAGATGAAATTACTTGGATGGGATCTAAAGATCCAGATTTTTTGGGTAAATTAAAAATTGCTTGGGATCTCTATTTTAAGAAAAACCCTAAATTAATTCTTATACTTTCGGGATCAAACTCAGCCTGGATTGAAAAAAACATTCTCAGTTCTACAGGATTTATGGGACGAGTCTCATATAGGATATTACTAAAAGAATTACCTTTGAGGATATGTAATAAATTTTGGGGAGCAAAAAAAGATCTTGTTTCATCATATGAAAAATTTAAAATTCTAGCTCTCACTGGTGGGGTTCCTAGATATTTAGAAGAGGTATTATTAGATATGACAGCAGAGGAAAATATATCTCGTTTAGGTTTTTCAAATTCTGGAATTTTGTTTACAGAATTTGATAATATTTTTTCAGATTTATTCAATGGACGACACCAAAAATATCTATCTATTGTGAAATGTTTAGCAAATGGTAGAGCTTCTTTAAATCAACTTGCAAAAAAACTTAAAAAATTGAAAGGAGGAGATTTATCTTCCTCTCTTAAAGCATTAGAAGAAAGTGGCTTTCTGACTCGCGATCATGTTTGGCACATAAAAAATGGACAAGTATCAAAATTAAGTCAATATCGTCTATGTGATAATTATTTACGTTTTTATTTAAAATACATTGAACCTAATAAAAATAAGATAGAAAATCAAACATTTAAAGGGCTTCCTTCATCTTGGCTTTCAATCATGGGTCTTCAATTTGAAAATCTTGTTTTAAATAATTTAGATAGAATTATTTCTCTTTTAAATATTCCAGCAAATGAGATAACAGCCGCGAGTCCTTACTTACAAACTCAGACGAAAAACAGAAAAAAATGTCAAATAGACTTATTGATTCAAACAAAATTTAATCAACTCTACATTTGTGAAATAAAATTCGCAAAAGATATGCTTGGAAGCGATGTAATAAAAGAAGTACAAAAAAAAATAGATCTCTTAGAATATCCCAAAGGATTTTCATGTCGTCCTGTATTAATTCATGTAAATGGTGTAAATGATATCCTTTTAGAAAAAGAATATTTTTCTCATATCATCGATTTTAGTGATTTATTACAAGATTAAAAATCTTAAGAAAATTTACTCTGAAAAGTCTCTCTTAAGTTCTCTTTAACAATTTTTCTTTTCTCTTCGATATTTTTATTATCACTTTTAAAAATAGGATAAGAGCTTTTGAAAATAGCATCTACTATATCCTTTTCAAACAAAACATCTTTTAAATATTCAAAATCCGGTTCTATAAGACATATACTTGCTTGATGTAGATAACCTGTTTTTTTTCTTCGTTGAGCTGCCCCTGCTATTTTTTTTCCTTTGTATACAACATCGTATTTAGTGGGTTTTGCCATACAAAAACTATCGAAACTTTTAATTTCATTAAAATGCTCATTTTCTTTTAACCCATAAGATTTTACTTTCTTACCTTCTTCTTTTTTAACTAAAAACTCTTCTAAAGCTTCTAAAATTAAAGAATTTACAAACTCATAATTTTTTAAAGGATCTAAATAACAATATTTATGCCCTTTAGGCATTAAAAAAGAAAAAGCTATGTCCCAGATATGAAATACAATTCCCCCACCAGTTGGCCTTTTAGCTAACTTTAATTCTCTTTTTTTTGCTTTGTTCAAATCTATGTATTTTTCGATATCTATGAAATACCCATAGGTAACAGAATCTTTTTCCCAATCATAAAAATGAAGTATTGGATCATCTTTTAGATTATCTAAAAGATAGCTGTCTATTTGCATATTATTTTGAGCAGATTTTTTTTTAGTATCTATAATTTGTAGCATTTGACTCTCCCATCTAATATAAACTGTTTATTTGCAATAACTTAAAATTTATCACTTCTTTAAATGATAAATTTACAAAAAAAAAAAATCCAGGTAAAATTAGAAATAGAGCACAAAAAAAGGGTAAATGCATGTTTGATAAATTTACTAATAGAGCAAAACAAGTAATAAAGCTTGCAAAAAAAGAATCTCAAAGACTGAACCACAACTACTTAGGTACAGAGCACATCTTACTGGGCCTGCTTAAATTAGGCCAAGGAATCGCTGTTAACGTACTTAGAAACATGAACCTCAGCTATGATACTATAAGAAGCGAAATCGAGAAAATAGTAGGATTTGGGCCAGAGTTGCAAAGCTATGCAGATCCGGCACTTACAGCAAAAGTAAAGAAAGTTTTTGAATTCGCAAATGAAGAAGCATCTAACTTAAATCATAACTATGTTGGGACTGAACATCTTTTGCTCGCTATTTTACGTCAAACAGATGGTGTAGCTGCTCAAGTATTAGAAAACATGGGAGTAGATCTAAAAGAGATCAGAAAAGAGATCTTAAAAGAATTAGAGACATTTAACTTACAACTTCCTCCAATGGGAAATAGCTCATCTTCTTCTAGCTCACCTAAATCTCAAGATCAAAAAGCTAATGATAAAATGCCAGCTTTAAAAACTTATGGCCACGATCTAACTGAACTTGCAAGAGAAGACAAGATGGACCCTGTAATTGGAAGGAAAAAAGAGATTGAAAGACTTATATTAATTCTATGCAGAAGAAGAAAAAACAACCCTGTTTTAATTGGAGAAGCTGGAGTTGGTAAAACAGCTATTGTTGAAGGCTTAGCTCACGCTATTATAAACGGCGAAGTACCTGAGAATTTAAGAAACAAAAAATTAATATCTTTAGATTTGACTTTGATGATCGCCGGCACGAAATATAGAGGTCAATTCGAAGAAAGAATTAAAGCTGTAATGGATGAGATTAAAAGAAACGGAAACGTTCTACTTTTCATCGATGAAATTCATACAATTGTAGGAGCGGGAGCAGCAGAGGGTGCTATTGATGCATCTAACATTTTAAAACCGATGTTATCTCGAGGAGAGATTCAATGTATAGGAGCTACAACAATTGATGAATACAGAAAATTTATTGAAAAAGATGCAGCGCTCGAGAGAAGATTTCAAAAAATTCAAGTAGCGCCACCTTCTACTGAAGAGAGTAAACTTATCTTAGATGGACTTAAAACTAAATATGAAGAGCATCATAACTGCACTTATACAGAATCTGCAATCGAAGCAGCTGTTGAGATGTCAGACAGATATATCTCTGGTAGATTCTTGCCTGATAAAGCTATTGATTTAATGGATGAAGCAGGAGCAAAAGCTAGAATTTCAACAATGCATCAACCTCCTGAAATAGTAAAACATGAAACAGAAATCGAGACCCTTAGGCTTGCAAAAGAAGAAGCTATAGGAAAACAAGAGTATGAAAAAGCAGCAAAACTAAGAGATTCAGAAAAAAAGCTAAGAGCAACACTTCAAACAATAAAATTAGAAAGAGAACAAGCAAAAGAAGAGAACAAAGCAATTGTTGATGATGAAGAGGTAGCTCAAATTGTAGCTAAACAAACTGGCGTTCCACTATCTAGACTCACTCAATCAGAGCTGCAAAAAATTATTAATATGGAAAAGATTCTTTTTGAAGATATCGTAGGACAAGAGGATGCTGTTACAAACGTTTGTAAAGCCATAAAAAGATCAAGAGCTGATATTAAGGATCCAAATAGACCAATTGGATCATTTTTATTCTTAGGGCCAACAGGTGTTGGAAAAACTCATTTAGCTCGTCTTTTAGCAATTCACTTATTCGGTGGAGAGGAAGCTCTTATTCAAGTTGATATGTCTGAGTACATGGAAAAATTCTCAGCTTCTAGAATTACAGGATCTCCTCCTGGATATGTAGGCCATGAAGAAGGAGGACAGCTAACAGAGCAGGTAAGACAAAGACCTTATTGCGTAGTTTTATTTGATGAAGTTGAAAAAGCTCATCCAGATGTTATGAATTTACTACTTCAAATCATGGAAGAAGGTAAGATCACAGATTCGATGGGAAGAAAAATAGATTTTAAAAACACTATTATCATAATGACATCGAACTTAGGAGCTGATTTAATCAGAAAATCAACAGAAGTTGGTTTTGGAGCTCAAGATAATCTTTTAGATTACAAAACTATCCAAAACAAAATCCAAGGCGCGGTAAAAAAACACTTCAAACCAGAGTTTTTAAATCGTTTAGATAACTGCATTATTTTTAGAACTTTAGATAAAAAAGCTCTAAAAGATGTCGTAGATCTAGAATTTAAAAAACTACAAGATAGATTAAATAAAAAAGGCATCACAATTACTCTAGATGACGCAGCTAAAGCCTTTTTAGTTGAAAAAGGCTATCAACCAGAGATGGGAGCTAGACCGCTTAAAAGAACAATTGAGCAATACCTAGAAGATCCTTTGGCTGAAAAACTTTTATTAAATCCTGATAGAAAAGTAAATTACTTCGTCTCAGCTGACAAAGATGAGATCACTTTTAAAGAAGAAGATAAAGAAGAAGATAAGGAAAAAGAAAAAGATAAAGAAAAGCAAAAAAAATAGGCTTTGGATTTAGCCAAAACTGCCTCAAAGTAATCTATCTTATTTTGAGGCTTAAAGTTTCTTTTCTAAAGCTTGCCAAAGCACCGGCTTCATAATCAGTTTCTTGTAATGTTTATTTACAAACACGATACTAAAGAACAAAAAGGAGAATAAAATAGTAAGTAGAACAATACGTATGTCGATAGATGTCCCAGTAAATGATCATAAAAGGTGTTACAATTAAAGAATTTGTAACAGAGTGTGTTCATGAAAGAATATATCCTGAAAACATTCCGAATAGCACAACTAGAAAAGCTATCGAAGATATAAGAAAAAAACGCAATCTTAAAAAAGCAAAAAATGTAAATGAACTATTCAAAGATTTAGGTATCTAACTATTAGAAATCAAAACTAATGCTAAATTCAAATGAAAGTTTACAAACCGAATTTTAAATAAAAAAATCTTCTACGGTTATTTCATTATCAAAAGCAGCTAAAAAAGATTGATTTTTTTTAGCCCCATAAATTGAAATCAATGTATTAAAAAGTGTTTTTTTAGTTTTCGATTTTTCTCGAAATTGTTCACGTCTAAATAAAAGTTTTTTTGATTCTTCGGGGGAAAAATTTAATTCTTGATTGTAATATTTTATTTCACAAAGATTCATAGAGTTATCCCTACGATCAATAATAAGATCTATTTGCAAACCTTTTTCTTGCCAATGAACGGCCTGCATGGCAACTACTTCTAATTTTAAAGCTTTAATTATTTGTTTAATATTTTTCCGGCAAAGAGTCTCAAATGCAAAGCCAGACCATGCAGCATGTTGAGCCCTACCATACATCGAAAGCCAATGATCTTTAGATAATTGTTGTAATTTTGATTGGAAAAGATCTTTTATCCATGTTAAATAAAAAAAAGAATACTCATCAATCAAATAGTATTTTCCTTCCTTTTTTTTCTTTTCAAAAGACGGAATAAAATCAATAAATCCAGCTTCTTTTAATTCAGTTAAAATTAAGGAAAAATATCCTCCCGGTTTCTTTTTTGTTGCTCGAATCAATTCAGAATAACTAAACCCTATTCGCTTATTGGCTAATACTTTGATAATTTGTTCGTGATCTTCATGATTATCGAAAAGAGAGGCAAAAAGATTATTATATTCTTGCAAAAGAGGAGCGCCGTAATTAAAACACATATTTTGAATATTTTGAGCTACAGACAGCCCTTTTTCTACATAGTTTAAATATTTGGCAACACCTCCTGTTACCATGTATAAATCAATGATTTGTTTTCTATCTAAATCTATATTCTTATATTGCAAATATTGTTCAGTCTCCTTTAAAGAAAAAGGCTCTAACCGGATTTGCGCCGTTAATCGATTATGAAGGCCACCTTTGTTATAAACAATCTTCTCAATCATCCAAGATGCAGCTGATCCGCATACAACTAGTATTGCATTTTGATTCTTAGAAAATGTATGATTCCAAAAATGTTCTAATGCTTTTAAGAAGCCAGATTTCCTGGTAGCTATCCAAGGAAGCTCATCAAAAAACAATATTATTTTTTTAGTACAATCCAATGGTTTTAATATATCACCTAAATAAAAGAAAGCTTCCAACCAATTACGAAAAGAAGGTACTTTTTTATCTATAACTAATTGTTTAGACATATCTTTTTGAAAAATTAATAAATGTTCTTTTAATGTCGCTCCTTTCATCCCGGTAAAACGAAAAAAAACACCCTTATCTTGGAAAAAATTCTCTATAAGATATGTCTTTCCAACTCGTCTTCTACCATAAACAGCAAGAAGCTGAGCTTCATTAGCATTTAGGAGTTTTTTTAAAAGTTTGAGCTCTTCTTCTCTTCCGCAAACATTTCTCATAAAAGCCTTTTTTGATTTTATATTACGCCAAATGTGACTTATTTTGCAAGATTTGGCGTGATATACGCCTTTAAAAAAAATAAAGCCGA
>JAAKFW010000076.1 GCA_011064905.1 Candidatus Anoxychlamydiales bacterium
GTTGTTGTTTTTAGAATAGTATACCAGAAGACTTTTTTTTATTTTTAGATATTTTGAAGCCTAATAAATAGCTAAATTATGAATTTTGCAAGAGGCTCAGTAGATTTAAATTTACAAATTTTTATTCCCAAGATGGATTTGCACCTATGGGGATAAAAAACATTTTCTCAGCTCTTCCAATAGCTGGGGTTATTTACTCTTTTATTGGATACAATCCTGCAATTCAATTAGCTGGAGAGGTAAAAAACCCTAAAAAAGCTCTACCCTTTGCTATATTTGGATCTTTATTTATCTGCATAATCTTATATACGATAATTCAAATAGTATTTATCGGAGCTATAGATGCTAACTTTATAAAAAATGGTTGGGCAAATCTAAGCTTTGCAGGAGATACAGGCCCATTTGCAGGAATGATTAAAGCCTTTGGCATTTTTTGGTTTGTTAAAATACTATATATAGATGCTGCAATTTCTCCCTATGGCACAGCTTTAGTTCAAGCAACAGCAACTACAAGACTCACCTACGCTATGGCACAAAACAATTATTTGCCAACTTTTTTTATGAAACTCAACAAACACCACACGCCGATAAAGGCCATGTTATTTAATATACTAATCGGGATAATTTTTATCCTTCCCTTTCCAAGCTGGCAAAAAATGGTTGGATTTTTGGTCTCTTGTTTAGTTTTTGGATATGTAGTAGCGCCATTATCTTTAATGGCCATGAGAACCATCCATTTTCATAAAAACCAAAAAGAGATTTTTTCTATAAGAATTGAATTTATGTGTCTTATCTCTTTTTACATCTGTAATTTACTAATCTATTGGACAGGATGGTCAATCATAAAAAAAGTTACTCTAACATTTGCAATAGGGTATTTAGTTCTGTTTTTACTTTATTTAATTCCCTCGACTAAAAAAAAGATAAAATTAGATTTAGATAAGGGTTGGTGGGTAATAATTTATATTATTGGAATCTCTATTCTCAGCTATCTTAGCAGCTTTGGAGAAGGTATAGATAAAATTAAGTTTGGCTTTGATTTTATCGCTATAGCTATTTTTTCTATCTTTATATTTTATTTAGCAAAAATTATCATAGCGAAAAGAACGAAGAGCATAGAAAAAAAACTCTCTAAAGACAAAAATATTAAGTGATATTCATTAATTTTTAGATTCTTCAGTAAAACTATTTCTTTTTTGTCTGATATTTTTTCTTATTTCAGCATCTAAAAATCTTCTTTTCTCTTCTAAAGTAAATGGAATGACGAATGGAAGGGAGTTTTCAGATTCATCAGCTTTAAAGATAAAGTAAGTAGATAGAATATGCTTTTGCTCTAAGCTTCTAAAATCTTCAGCAATAACTTTGACTCCCACCTCTATCATATCATCCCAGACATGATTTACTTGAGCTTTACAGGTCAATATATCTCCTGCCTTAATAGGAGAGAAATATCTAATACAATCAACACATGTAGTAATACAACGAATCTCAGCATGATCAGTTGCAACCTTTCTAGCTACGTCATTTACCAAATTCAGAATTCTACCTCCAAAAAACACCTCTCCAAGAGACATCTTTTCATCAAATATCTCTATCTTCCTGTTATCTATAGCTGTCTCTGATGTAGGCTTTCCTTGCCAATCTTTATGAATAATAAACAAAATAACTTCTCTCTATTAAATTTATTAATATGAAAAACCCTTAATTTGGGTCAACTAAAAACTCAGATATTTTTAAAAATAGTATTAGGCTATGTCAAACATACATTAAAAAAGGCCTTTGAGAATTACTCTCAAAGACCTTTAGATAAACAAGGAGGAAGAAAATTTTATCGTTTAGAAAACTGAAAGCTCTTTCTAGCGCCAGCAAGACCATATTTCTTGCGCTCTTTTTTACGGGGATCTCTTGTCAAATATCCAAGTTCCTTTAACGACCCTCTATATTCTTCGTTTTCTAAAACTAAAGCTCTTGCTATTCCAAGCCTTGTAGCTATTGCTTGGGCTTGGGTACCACCACCTTTTGCTCGAACTATTAAATCATATTTACCAATAAGTTCGAATTTTGTTAATGGTGATAATATTGTATCTCTTTGAAAGGCTAAAGGGAAATATTCTTCTAATTTCTTTCCATTTATATCGATCTTTCCTTTGCCTTTTCTAACTCTAACAGATGCTACAGCTGTTTTACGTCTGCCAATTCCAATAAACTCTTTAATTATTTTTTTCTTTGCCATTTGTCCTCTATATATTTACAGCTATAGGTTTTTGTGCTTGCATATTGTGTTTTTCACCAATAAAAATATGAAGTTTTTTTAATTGAGCTCTTGCAAGTGGTTTTTTAACAGGCAACATGCCTTTTACGGCATGCATTAATATAAACTCTGGTTTCTTTTTTAACATTACTCTATAAGGAGTCACTCTATTCCCACCTAACCAACCAGTATGTTTAGTATAAACTTTTCTAGCAGCTTTAGCACCTGTAACTTTGATCTTTTCAGCATTTATAACGATTACAGCATCGCCTGTATCGGTATTCGGTGTGTAGCTAGGTTTGTGTTTACCTCTTAAGATTTTTGCTATCTCAGATGCAAATCTACCAAGAGTTTTGCCAGTAGCGTCAAATAGATAACATTTCCTGTTTTTTAGAGCGTCTTCTTTACTTATAAATTTCGTTATATTTTTCATATTTTTTATTTACACAGATTTTTTAAATAGCTTTGTACATTAGAATATCTTTATCCCTCTATTTTTGCCAAGCTTTTTTTATAAAATTCTTTATTTTTTTTCTCCTCAATGACTATGATCAAATGAATCTTGTAAAAAGTTATCTATTCATTTAAACTTTTAAGCAAATAAATTAAAACAAAAATTATCTATGAAAACTTTAAATACTTTTTATATACGTACATATGGCTGTCAAATGAATGAGCTAGACTCAGAAATTATTTCAACTCAGCTTCAGATGAGAGAGTTGAAAAAAGTGGATGATGAAGAAACAGCTGATATAATTATTTTAAATACCTGCTCAATAAGAGATCTTTCTGAGAAAAAAGTTCTTGGTAAGCTTTTTGAATATAAAAAGGACAAAAAAGATAAGATAATTGGAGTTTGTGGCTGTATGGCTATGAGCCAAAAAGAAACTCTTTTAAAAAAATTTCCGCATCTAGATTTTTTACTAGGAACAAATAATCTTTTAGATATAAATAAAATTTTAGATAACATTTTATCAAAAAAACTCCAAGAGAAAAGAGTAGATTTGAACTACGAAATTGGCCTTGAAAATTTCTTTGCTAAAAGAGAAAATAAAATAAAAAGCTCTATCTCTATTGTAAGAGGTTGCAATAATTTTTGCTCATACTGCATAGTTCCTCAAACGAGAGGCAAAGAGGTCTCCAGAGACTCAATGAGCATTGTAAAAGAAGCTAAATACTTAGCTAATGAAGGTCTTAAAGAAATTACTCTACTCGGTCAAAATGTTAACTCATATGGTTTAGATAAACCAAACTCAAAAATTTTATTTCCAGATCTTTTATATATGCTAGATAAGATTGATGGGATTGAAAGAATCAGATTTATGACATCACATCCAAAAGATATAACTAAAGATTTGATGTTAGCCATTAGAGATTTAAAAAAAGTTTGTGAATTTGTGCATTTCCCTATGCAGTCTGGCTCTAATAAAATTTTGAAGGCTATGAGAAGAACATACACAATTGAGTATTATTTAGAAAAAGTAAATCTTTTAAAAAGTATAGTCCCAAATGTCACAATTGGCACCGATATAATAGTTGGGTTCCCAGATGAGACCGATGAGGATTTTGATCAGACATATAAATTATTTGATAAGATTAAATTCGATACCGCTTTTATATTTGCTTATAGTCCAAGAAAAAACACTCTAGCCTCTAGATACGATGATAACATCTCAAATACCCTAAAACAGCAAAGACTTCAAAAGCTACTAAAACTTTTTCATAAGATCTTAGAGGATAAGTATAGAAAGCTAATTGGCACCAAAAAAGAGATCTTGGTAGAAAGGTTCAATAAGGATAAAAAAATTTTAAAAGGAAGGTCTCGGGAGTTTGAAAAGATTATATTCGAAGGTGATGAAAAGCTTATAGGCTCTCTTCAAATGATCGATCTTGAAAGTTTTAGCCATCAAACCCTAATAGGAAGATTGACCAATAACAAGAATTTTTAAACAAAATAAGCAAACTTTTACTTCATAGACCTATAAGTAATGTTAAAGCTTCTTTTTTTATAACTGTTCTATCTAAAATTTTATTAGAATTATCTTCTTCATTATCAAGTTTCAATTCACGAGAGTTTTGAGTTTATCTAATTGATAATCAATGATTCATTAAAAAACATTTCTCAAATAGAACATTCTCGTCATAGAAGCCCTGCTAATTTTTTGATAAATTTATTATCAGGTTTAATTGCAGATTGTCATCAAAAGAAAAAACCGAGCTTAAAAATGCTTCATAGGTCTTTAGTTGCTTGGCTTACAACATAAGTGTCAAGGCCAAGTCAGGTAATTTTTCAAAAATACTTCCAGGAACAAATGTAATCTCACCATCATTTGGTAAAGTAAGCTTTTTTAAATTAGATAAATATTTAATAAATTCAGGAACAAAAAGTAACGGTATATTCGAGTAAGGGGCTCTATGAGACCATCTAGAAGCTCCTCCTCCTCGATTGGGGGAACGAATGCGCGAGATTCCTAATTCAGTTATTCGGTCATATTTGGTTTTGTTTGCTAAAATGTGAGCGCTTATAGCTTCATGAAGCATTTTAGGATCATTTCGTGAAAGAATATCTTCAAGACCTGTAAATTTAATTTCAGTTCCGCCCAGGTTTACTCCATCCACTGTTGCTGCTTCAATAGCGTCTCCAAAAACTATAAAATTAGCTAATTGAATTTTTGAACATCCTTTTTTTAAATTTTCACTCGTAAAAGGCACCGTTGGTTGAATGTCCCATTCTGCAACTAAAGGCTCCCTAATTAAACAATGCTTTGTTATTTTATATATCTGATTAAACATTTTTTGAATTTCTTCAGTAGTATCATCGGATGATATTGGAAGATTTACTTCTCTAGCTTTTTCTATCCAGATAGATGGTTCTTTTGTTAGGGCATTAAATCTATGGGATACCATACCTACGGTAGCTATACTTTTGATTGGTAATTGTTGAAATATGTTAACCAATAACTCATTAGGGAGAGCAGCTATTTCAGATACTGACTCATCTCTCTTTCTTTTACCTGAACTTGCTGAACTTGATGAACTTGATGAAATTGATGCCATATTTACCTCTCTTTGTTTTATTATAATTAAAGTTGTTTATAAACAATATATCAAATTAAACAATAAATTTCAACATATATATTTATATATAAATCATTAAAAGGCAAAACTAGAACCTTTGAAAAGGTACTAGTTAAAGGCGATGAAAAGCTTATAGGATCTCTTCAAATGATTGATCTTGAAAGTTTTAGCCATCAAACGTTAAAAGGGATTATTTCCAAATAACATAAGCTTTTGCATAACAGATACTTATACAAAAAATTAAATCTTTCAAAAATGCAACCAATTACAAACAAACAACTTAAAGATTATTAAAACTTCATTGAATATATTCATAACAACTGTTATAATTATTTATTTAATTAATTAACAATACATTAAAAAATAAAATAAAAGAGATAGAAATGCATATTAACTCACCAAATTGTCTTGCAATATTGTCTCAACTAGACATCATTCCTATCTTTGATAATTAAAAATAAACTACTATAGAAAAATATTTTTTAATAAAATTAACAATACAAGCCTATATGAAAGAAGATTTTTTTAATAAGACTCTTAAAGTTGGCTCTTTTAGACAAACTCTAAAACCTATCAGAATCAACATTAATAATATCACATTTTCACATTTTCAAGATGTTGAGCTAAAAAATAGCGTAAAAGCTTCAAAAGCAACAAAATCTTATTTTAAAGATCTTTTCTTTGAAACATTCCCCTATATTAATTTAAATACTCATCCTCAAATTCTAAAAAAAGATCTTCCAGCAATATTTTTTGATTCATCAATTTTTCCAAATGAGCTTATTTCTTTAAATAATGAGCCCTTAATAAAAGAGCAAAGCCCGTATATAGATTATCTAAAAAGTTTAAGGTTTTTTGGCACTCTAAAACAGAGAAGAAATAAATCGGTTTATTTAAAAATCGATAACTCTTTTATAAATTCAATCTCATCTAAACTTCCATCTAATATTGAAAAAACTAATGATTTTAATATCTCTGTTATTTCAAAAGAAGAGCATAAAAAATATGAAGTTTTACCTATTTTGGAACATGATGAAAAATTTCAATATAAGATAAAAGATCTATATTCTATAAATGTTCAAACAGAAAACGGGTTCAAAAAAGTTTGGTTTTTAGAAATTGAGTCTAAAGATCTAGAGGAATTTAGATATAAATATCATCTTTTCCCCAAAAAAAATGGTCATAATTTTTCAATAAAATTAGGGTCTATAAAATCTTTTAAACTTAAACGCTCTTATCCTTTAATGAAAATCAACATATCCTTTTTTGCTGCTTAAAGATCTTGCAAAAAATACCCTTCTTTATTAAGTTTGCTGAAATCTAACTTATAAGGAGATATTAATATGGTCGATCCAGCTAGTAGCGTTTCTGATGCACCGGCAGCTGATACAACTATGTTAAAGGAAGATGATATCACCTGCCAAATTACCGGAGGAGTGTTCATTGAACCGGTTAAAATTGATTGTTGCAAGCAGGTAATAGAAAAATTAGCTTTAGCAAGGTCTTTAAGAGAAGATAAACACTGCCCTTATTGTAGAGTTGTTGTCACTTCAGCTGTGCCTGATGTTGTCTTAACTAAAAAAATACAAGATCAATTTGTTAGAGTTCATGGAGTGGTTAATGAAGATAATAAAAAAATATTCGAAGATCAAAGACAA
>JAAKFW010000077.1 GCA_011064905.1 Candidatus Anoxychlamydiales bacterium
TCTAAAGTATCTAAAAAAATCTTCTAGAAAAGATTTAGAAGATCAAACGATAGGAATCGACTTAGGAGTAAAAATACCTGCTTACGCTGGTGATAATATGTTTGATTTTTCAAAAGAACAAATTGTTTTATGTAATCTTAAATAAATATTTTGATATAGATTATGATCTTTATATAAAAACTAGTTCTCTTATATAATAAACCTTTTAAAAATATAAATATTAAGGATTTCCATGAATCTATACTTACTCAGACCTAGAGGGTTTTGCGCAGGGGTTGTAAGAGCTATTAAAACTGTTGAAAAAGCTTTAGATATTTGGGGTGAACCTATATATGTGAAACATGAAATTGTTCATAACAAACACGTTGTAAATGCTCTAAAGGAAAAGGGAGCTATTTTTATTGAAGACCTAAATGAGGTGCCTATTGGAGAGAAACTTATCTATTCAGCACATGGAGTCACTCCAGAGATAAGAGAGTTAGCAAAAAAAAGGAATCTTCTTGAAATCGATGCAACTTGTGGTCTGGTTACAAAAATACACTCTGCAGTTAAGAGGTTTTCAAAAAAAGGTTATAAAATAGTTTTAATTGGTAAAAAAAAGCATGTTGAGATTATTGGGATTTCAAAAGAGGCGGAGAAAGATACTACAATTGTAGAGAAAGCAGAAGATATTAAAGCTTTAAATTTTAAAAACGATCAAAAACTATTCTATATTACCCAAACAACACTGAGTATCGATGATGTTAAAGACATAATATTAGCTCTAAAAGAGAAATTTCCAAATATTGAAACTCTTCCCTCTTCTTCTATTTGTTATGCAACCACGAATAGACAAATGGCTCTAAAAGAAATTACTAAAAATGTTGATCTTGTTTTAGTGGTAGGTGATCCTACATCTTCAAATTCAAATAGATTAAAAGAGTTAGCTAAAAAAAGAGTAAAAAAAGCATATCTTATAAATTCAGAAGATGAAATTGATATAAACTCGTTAAAAGGTGTTAAAAATATAGTAATGACAGCTGGAGCTTCTACACCTGAAAATATTGTAAAAAAATGCATAGATAAACTAATTAAGTTTGGTCTTAAAAATGTTAAGGAAGTTATCTATAAAGACGAAGATGTTGTCTTTGAACTTCCTAAAGAAGTTAATGAAGTTTTAACTAAGTGACAAGCTACAAAATGATCCTTTTCTATCTCCTTTAATTCGGGTCTATTATTGAAGCAGATTTTTTTTGCAAAAGGACATCTTGTAGAAAATAAACATCCCTTAGGTGGATTTAAAAGTGAGGGGATTTCACTGTTTAGTAAAATTTTTGTCTGATTTTTTCTAAATGTAAAAGAGCTCTGTATTAATGCTTGAGTATATGGATGGAGGGGAGTTGAAAATAATTTTTTAGTTAGAGCTTTTTCTAGAAACTTACCCATATAGATAACTGAGACATAATCAGAAATATATTTTACAACTTTTAAATCATGAGAGATAAAAAGATAAGTTAAACCTAAGTTTTTCTGGAGGTCTATAAGTAAATTTATTATGCCAGCCCCAATAGTAACATCTAAAGAAGATAAAGGCTCATCTAAAATAATAAATTTCGGATTTAAAATAATTGCTCTCGCAATAGCAACTCTTTGTCTTTGCCCTCCACTTAGCTGATGGGGGAATCTATTTTTTATAGCATTTGAAAGATTTACTTTTTGTAAAATATCATCAGCTTTTTTTAATAGTTTTTCTTTAGAGAATTTTTCATGGATTTTTAAAGGTTCTAGAATAATATCTAAAACTCTCATTTTTGGATTCAAAGATAGATATGGATCTTGAAAAATCATTTGAATGTTTTTTCTGAAAATTCTAGTTTTATCGAAGATAGATAAATTTTCAAAAAAGACTCTCCCGGATGTTGGCTTTAATAAATTTGCTATTATATTTGCAATTGTAGATTTTCCTGAGCCAGACTCTCCAACTATTGAAGCAGTTTTTCCCTTTTCAATATCAAAACTAATATCATTTAAAACATTTAAAGTTTTGTTTTTTATATAAAAACTCTTCTTTAAATTTTTACAACTGATGAAGGTTTTATCCATTTTTTTGGTTTTTTTATTCTTTCATTTTTATCAATCTTGAACAGAGAGTTTAACAGAAGTTTTGTATAAGGGTGCTTTGCGTTTTCTAAAATATCATTTGAAAACCCTTCTTCTATTATCTTTCCGGAATTCATAATATAGAGCTTCTTAGCTATATTTGAAACTAATGCTATATTATGGCTTATAAAAATTATCGATGACTTGTATTTTTTATTGATGTTTTTCAATAGATCAATAATTTGAAGTTGATATGTCGTATCTAATGAAGTTGTTGGTTCATCTGCAATTATTATTTTAGGATAAGAGGCTATTGCTATAGCTATCATTACTCTTTGTCTCATCCCCCCGCTTATCTGATGGGGATATTGAGAATATCTAAGTTTTTCATCTTGGATTCCTACATCTTTTAATAGAGAGAAGACTTTCTCTTTAGATGGATTTACGTCTATAGCCTCTAAAATTTGCTTTCCAATTTTCATAGTGGGATTTAAAGATGAAAAAGGATCTTGAAATATTATTGATATTTTTTTACCTCTAATTTTTTGAAGCTCTTTTTCTTTTTTATTAAGTAGATTTTCATTTTCAAAAAGGATGAGCCCATTTGATATTTTTGCACCTTTATCTAAAAGAGAGATTATTGCTAAGCCAAGGGTGCTTTTGCCGGATGCAGATTCTCCAATGATGCCTATGATTTCATTTTCAAAAAGATCAATATTAATATTTTGTAGAGCTAATATATTTCTGTTTTCTAAAAAATACTCTATACTTAAATTTTTTATCTCTAAAATTTTTTTCATCTAAACCTTTTTGGATCAAAGAGATCTCTAATGCCATCTGCTAGCAAATTAAATGCAAACATTGTCAAAGAGATCATAAAAGCTGGAAAAAAAAGTCTCCAAGGATAGTAACGCATGGCATACAGCCCATCATTTACCATAACTCCCCAAGAAGATATGGGAGCTTGAATGCCGAGCCCTAAAAAACTTAAAAAAGCTTCAGTGAAAATAGCGATCGGTATACTTATTGTCATAGTTGTAATAATAGATCCTGTGCAGTTTGGAAGAAGATGTTTAAAAATTATTCTAAAATTTGACGCTCCCATAACTTTTGCTGCATCTATAAATGGCATTTTTTTGAGTGAGAGAATTTGAGCTCTTACTATTCTCGCCATATTTATCCATCCAGTAATAGTTAGGGCTATTAAAATAGTTAAAATTCCGGGGCTCATAAAAACTGTTAATAAAATTACAGCTAAAAGATAGGGAATCGTTGCTATAATATCAGCGGTTCTCATCATTATTTCATCTACATATTTTCCGAAAAGAGCAGCTATAGCACCATATATCATACCGATAATTATATCGATGATAGCAGCGGCTATTCCAATGCTCAGTGATATTCTAGCTCCATGCCAGATCCTTGTAAAAACATCTCTTCCCAACTCATCTGTTCCAAACCAAAATTTCGTAGATGGAGATAAATTTTTTAATTCTAAATGAGTGTCAAAATAGGTATAGCTATTTAAATAAGGCCCAATAATAGCCATAATAATAATAGAAAATAGTATTATAAAACCAATGCTCATAGCCTTGTTTTTAGCAAAAGCTTTCCTTGCAGCTCTTATAAAAGAGGGTTTTAAGATATTTTTATCTAACGCTTTGTCTACTTGCATTATCTATTTCAATCCTTGGATCTATTAATTTATAAATAATATCTAAAAAAAACATAATTATTATAAGTATAAAGCTATAAAAAACACTAAGACCAATGATGACAGGGTAGTCTCTTGCTGAAATAGAGCTAACAAGCCACATTCCAATGCCTGGAATTGAAAATATTTTTTCTATCACAAAACTTCCTGTTAGTACATGAGCAGTTAAAGGTCCTAAATATGAAACTACTGGAAGTATAGCATTTTTAAAAGCATGTTTAAAAATAACATGAAATGTGCTTAGACCTTTTGCTCTTGCTGTTTTTATATAGTCTTTAGATAAAACCTCTATCATAGAGGTTTTCATAAGCCTAGCTATATACGCAGAAGGAAGAGAAGCGAGGGCTACAGATGGAAGGATAGAGTGCAAAAAACTCTCAAATCTTGCTATTGGAAAAAGATGAAGTTTCATAGCAAAAAAATACTGAAGAAGTGATGCGAATAAAAAGTTCGGTACAGAGATCCCTATGATTGCAAAAATAGAAACAAAAGTACTTTGCCATTTATCTTTTTTTATAGCAGCTATCGTTCCTAAAATAAGGCCTGAGCTTAGAGAAATAATTAGGGCTTCAAAGCCTAGCATCATAGTGATAGGAAGGCCATCTTTTATAATTTCAAAAACAGTTCTTCCTTCATATAGTAGTGAAGGACCTAAATCAAAGGTAAAAAAGCCTTTTAGATACTTAATATATTGATAAAGTAAAGGCTTATCTAAACCATAGTGCATATTTAAAGATTTTAAAACCTCTTTTGGCATATTCTGCTCTGAAGAAAAAGGATCTCCCGGAATTGCTTTCATTAAAAAAAAGGTTACGCTCATTACTAGAAACAAAGATAAAAAACAAATTACTAATTTTTTAAAAAAATACTTTAACATTTAGGTGTAAATTCATGTTTTTATCTTTATTTATAGCATAAAAATTGAAAAAAGAGACTCAAAAAATCACAAAAAGAGTAAAATGTCTTTTCAAAGAAAAATATTTTATTGTTGTGAAAAAAAAATTATACTTTATATCTCTAGGCTGCACAAGAAACCAGGTTGACTCAGAAGTGATGATAGCCAAGCTTTTTTCAAATGGATACTTATTATCTAATGATATGAAAACAGCAGATGTATTTGTTATAAATACTTGTGGCTTTTTAAAAGAAGCAAGAGACGAAGCCTACTCAATATTAGATGAAATCTCATGGAGCAAAAAAAAGGATGCCAAAATTATAATAGCCGGTTGCATGGCAAATCTTTTTTCAAAAGAGATTTTAGGTAAATATGATATTTTTTCAATAGTCTCTTCTGGAGATATAGATAAGATTTTAGACGTTATTGAAACTCCAAAAGTTTTAGTTAATAATTTAAGCTATATAGGGGAGGACAATTTCGATAGAGTGATTACCAATCATCAGCATATAGCATATTTAAAAATATCAGAAGGGTGTTCTAAAGCTTGCGCTTTTTGTATTATTCCTAAAATCAAAGGACCTTTGATTAGCAGATCCGAAAAATCAATAATAGAAGAATTTAAGCAGCTTTTATCAAATGGAGTTTTTGAAATAAATTTAATCGCACAAGATCTTTTAGATTACGCAAAAGATAGAAATGAGAAAAATGGGTTTTTAAAACTTTTACAAAACATTTTAAAAATAAAAAACAATTTTTGGTTAAGGCTTTTATATGTGTATCCAGATGAAATAACGGATGAGTTTATTGATCTTTTAGCCTCAGATAAAAGAATATGTAAATATTTAGATATTCCTCTCCAACACATAAGCGATAGAATACTTAAAAAAATGAAAAGAAAAACTTCTCAAAAAAAGATTTTTGATCTTTTTGAAAAATTAAGAAATAAAATCCCAGATATCTCAATTAGAACTTCTTTGATGGTGGGTTTTCCTTCAGAGACAAATGAAGATTTTAATGAGTTATTGAAGTTCATTGAAGATTATCCGATTGATCATCTAGCTGTATTTAAATATTCTAATGAAAAATTCGCTTCATCTTATAATTATCCAGATCAAATATCTGAAAAAATAAAAGACGAAAGATTTGAGACTTTAACAAATAGACAGTTTGAGATGGTTAAAAAGAGAAATAAAAAATTAATTGGTAAAACTCTAGATGTTTTAATAGATTCATATAATTCAGAGTCTAATCTTCTTGCGATGGCAAGATCAGAGGGGCAAGGATACAGTGTTGATTCTAATATAATTATCAATAATACTAAAAAAATTAAAGCTTTTGGTAA
This sequence comes from Candidatus Anoxychlamydiales bacterium, assembly GCA_011064905.1. Taxonomy (GTDB): domain Bacteria; phylum Chlamydiota; class Chlamydiia; order Chlamydiales; family SM23-39; genus JAAKFX01. The sequence continues at coordinate 6,034 of JAAKFW010000077.1, forward strand.
AATCCAAAAGGCTAAGATTGTAGATATAGCTCTTTATGATCTCATCGCTACTTTAGAGTGAGAAAAAATCTAAACTATAGATCTAAATTATCGATACATATTTAATCTTTGCTCTAACATTACATATAGAGCTTTTTTCTGGTTTTGAGTAAGCTCATTTGCATCTAAAAGATCAATATAGTTTTTAGCTAAAAGATAAAATTTTTCATCATCTGTAGAAAAATAGATAGCATTAGAAGATTTCTCTATATTTGTAAAATTTTCTATAAACTTAAAATCACTTTCATCGATCTCTACATCAGATAGCATATCTTTTTTTGTATAAAGATTTTCAAGTAAGTATTTAGAAATTATTTTTTGATCATCAGTTTTATCTAAATCATTTCCGTTAGTTAGTATAGCCTCATCTTTAATTGATGAAAAACAAGCGCTGCTATAGGTGTATACACTTTTAGTATCTTGATCATTATAATCATTATATCTTTGTCTTTGCCAATATTCTCTATCTACTTGAAATGCTGCTATTACAAGTAACATATGTGGATGAATATTTCTTTCATTGATTGCTTCTTTATCAAATATAGTCATTGTCCAATTAGTTTTTAAAAATAAAAATGGCCTAGTTAATGTTGCAATTATATGATCATCTAGAGGATCTGTTATTGTATATTTTGTTCCCCAAAAATTTAATTTTGCTTTAGCTAAAGTAAGATAATTTGGAGATAGAATTTCAAAAGTTGGGAAAAACCTAAGTATTTTTTGATCAACTATACCTAAAAGTTGATCATTATTATCATATGAGCCTCTTGCAAAATTCATAATTTAGCTATTTATTAGGCTTCAAAATATCTAAAAATAAAAAAAGTCTTCTGGTATACTATTCTAAAAACAAAAACTTAAAAAAACATACCAGAAGGAGCTTTTATGAAAAATGTATCACAATGGT
>JAAKFW010000078.1 GCA_011064905.1 Candidatus Anoxychlamydiales bacterium
TTTATTTATTGATTATTCAAATTATCAATACGATCAAGGATATTCAAGTGGACATACTACTGGATACTTAAATGGATATAATTCGGGATACTCAGATGGGGAAATGTCTGGATATGAAAAGAGTTATTCAGATGGTCTACTCGAGTAGTCTTTTTTAATTTAGAAAAAGAAAAAAAAATCTGAAAAATTATAAATTCAATTTTTTAGATAAGTTAAAGCTGCCAAAAGGCAGCTTTGCTATTTATCTAGCTCTTCTTTAGTAATGAAAATTCCAGAAAAATACAAGATATTAACAGGAATTTTTATCAGCAAATATTAAATTTGAATGGCCCAATAAAATTTATTGCATCTTTAAATTTTAAGGAGCTACAATTCAATCTAAATATAATTAAAAACACCTTGTTGATTTTTGGTAAGACAAAATGATTTTTTTATTAAGAAAAAAAAATACAGTTTATAAATATATCTTAGCTCTTTTCACCCTTGGATCATTTTCCTCGTCTTTTGCATGCACCGATTTTTTACTTGTAAATGAGAAGAAAAATGTCGTTGTTGGGAGATCGATGGAGTTTGGAATGAAACTTCAATCCGCTATTGAAATTTATCCAAAAAATGAGAAACATACATCTATTTTATCAAATAGTAAAAAGGGCCTTTCTTGGGTTTCTAAATATGCATATATTGGTGTGACTAGTTTTGGTTCAAATTTAATTGCAGATGGTATGAATGAAAAAGGGTTATCAATTGGAACTCTTTGGTTTCCTGGAGCTAAATATCCAAAAATTCCTAAAGATAAACCCGAGGAGACAATTGCTATAGAGAATTTATCAAGTTGGATCTTAGGATCGTTTAAAAACTTAGATGAAGTAAGAGAAGGACTTGAAAATATATATATTTGGTTTCATGAAATTAAAGCACTAAAAGAAGTGCCGCCCATTCATCTATCTTTGCACGATAGCTCTGGCAAAAGTATGGTCATAGAGTTCTTAAATGGTAAAATGCATATTATTGATAACGTAGTTGGAGTATTAACTAACACTCCAAAATTTGAATGGCAAGTAACAAATTTGTCTAACTATGTAAATTTAACAGCTGTTAATAAAAAAATTGCTCACTTCGACGGAAGTGTTATAGATCCAACAGGGGAAGGCTCTGGTCTTTTAGGGATGCCAGGAGATTGGACGCCACCATCTAGATTTGTGAAAATTTCTCTTCTTAAAGAGTTTGTGAAAAAAACTAGATCGACTAGAGAAAATGTTAATTTAGCATTTCATCTTTTAAATACAGTTGATATCCCATATGGAGTTATTAGATCAGTCGATGGTAAAAACTTTGATCATACTCAGTGGATTGTTGTAAAAGATTTAAGCAATAAAACTTTTTCTTATAGGACCTATAAAAATTTAAATATTCATACAATTAATTTAGAAAAAGAAATTACAAAGCTAAAAGGTAAGAGAAAAAAAATAAAAATGATAGGTGCTGATTAGTTGTGTTTTTGGAATGAAAATTAATAAATTTTGCCTTGGAAGGTCAGATTTAATCATCATTACTTTAGCAATCTTGCCGAACTTTAGATGTAAATCATTATAAAATAGGCGCTTATGATAGCAGATCTAATGCTTCAAAATAAGTGTCTAATTTTTTCAGAAACTGCAGCTCTTCTTCCCTTAGGCGCTGCTCTTCTTCTTTTAGACGCTTTGTTTCTGACAAGGTTCGCAAAGGTTTTGTAGACACTAATAGAACTTTTTTCCAATCTTTGTTAAGTATTCTATTGAATCTAGTTTCTGTTAGAGATAAAGCGCTAAGAGTTATTATATATCTTTTTTTATTTTCATCAAAATCTCCATCTAAAGCTTGTGCAAAAATTTCGGCGATCATTTCATCTGGAAGATGATTAAAATGATTATGTTTAGAAGGCCACCATCTATCTAGCCATGAAAAATCAAGATCTACGTATATTGTCATAATTATATATTTGTTATTATATGGTTTTAAAATTAACTTATTAATAATGATTATATCATATTGTATCACTTATTTGCAAATAGAAAGCATGAAATTTAAACTAGCATCTTAATATGCCTAGGATAAATATCTTAGTTTTTTTTACTTGAGGTCCGATGTTTCATTTTTGAGATATCTTGAGAGCTATTTTTAAAAAAGACTTGCTGTAATGTAATTTTATAATATAATAACTATTAATAAGCTATAGATGGTTTTTTAAGTATGAGTATTCAAAGTAAAGCCAAAGATTCCTTTCAATCTATTAAAGAAGAAATTGCAAATAGCATAACTCATGGACTTGGGGCTATTTTTAGTATTGTTGGGCTAATTGCATTACTTTATCAAGCGATTACTAAAGGAACAGCAAAACATATCTTTAGCTGTTCTTTTTATGGAGGATCTCTAGTTCTTTTATATGTCGTTTCGACCCTATACCACTCTATTACACATAAAACTGCTAAAAAAGTTTTTAGGAGATTAGATCATATAAGCATTTATCTTTTGATCCTTGGAACATATATACCTTTAACACTTTTGGTTTTAAAAGGAGCTGTTGGTTGGACTTTTTTTGGGATCCAATGTGGTCTCACAGCTTTTGGAATAACATTTAAAGCAATTTTTGGACCTAAGTTTGAGGTTCTCTCTACAATATTTTATCTTCTAATGGGTTCTATGGCTTTAATTATTATAAAGCCTATTTATTTAGCTCTATCATTTAAAGGAATGATGTATATTCTTTATGGAGGATTTTTTTATGTTTTAGGGATATTATTTTATGCTTTAGATAAAAAAGTTCCTTTTTTTCACTCAATTTGGCATGTGTTTGTATTAGCTGGAAGTTTTTTTCATTATTTTTTAGTTTTACTTTTCGTAGTACCCTTTGCTGTATAAAGCTTTAGATTTAAATTCTTTTTTGATACAATCTATTTAAATTATATTGATTATGATTTAGATAAACGCTAAATAATTTATGGAGCATTTTTATTATGAAAGAAAACAATATTGTGTGTATAGAAACAACTCAAGGTTTAATTGAAGTGAAACTTTGGCCAGATATTGCGCCTAAAGCTACAGAGAATTTCATAAAGCTAGCTGAAAAACACTATTATGATGGGATTGTTTTTCATAGAATCATCAAAGATTTTATGCTTCAAACAGGAGATCCAACAGGAACAGGATCTGGAGGAGAGTCAATTTGGGGGAAGAAATTCGAAGATGAAGTCAGAGCTGATGTTGCTTTTGACAAGCCGGGACTTCTTGCTATGGCAAACTCAGGCCCCGGAACTAATGGCTCTCAATTTTTTATAACTACAAAAGAGACTCCATGGCTCAACATGAACCATACTATTTTTGGCGAAGTTGTAAATGGATACGATGTAGTTAAAAAGCTAGAGGGTGTTAAAACAGATTTTGAAGATCGCCCAGAGAGCGTTCAAAAAATTATAAAAGCCTACGTTAAAAAAGAAGAAAAATAAATATATTTTAGGAGTTTTTAAATGAAAAAATTATTTTTAGTAATAAGCATTTTATCAGCATTTATTTTCACAAAAGCTATTGCAGAGGAGATTGTTACTTTAGAGACAACACAAGGAATAGTTAAAATCAAACTTTGGCCAGAGATAGCTCCAAAAGCTTGTGAGAATTTTTTAAAGCTAGTTGAACAAAAATACTATGACGGAATTATATTTCACAGAATAATTAAAAATTTCATGGTTCAAACAGGAGATCCTACTGGATCTGGAGCTGGAGGAAAGTCTATTTGGAATAAAAATTTTGAAGATGAAGTAAAACTAGGCGTTTCTTTTAATAAAGCAGGACTTGTTGCTATGGCAAATGCTGGACCTAATACGAACGGTTCTCAATTTTTTATAACAACAAAAATGACACCTTGGCTAAATATGAAACATACAATCTTTGGTGAAGTTATAGAAGGCTATGAAAATGTTAAAAAGCTTGAGAATTTAAAAACTGATTTCAGAGATAAACCTGAAATAGAACAAAAGATTGTAAGAGCATATATTAAGACAGAAGATAAGCTTTAGAGATAGATAAAAAAAAGGTTACATAAAGGGTATAATAACCCTTGAAAAGGCTTCTTTAGAGTTTAGATAAGCGAGTATTATACCGTAGTTTGTAATAGGGGTGTTTGATTCTTCTAGGTCTTTAATTCTCGCTTGCATGGATTGTTTATCTAACATGCACCCGCCACAGTGAATAATTAACTTATAGTCATTTAAGTTATATGTAGCAAAATCTCTTCCGAAAGCATGATCTATCTGAATTTTACCCTCTCCAAAGTAGTTATTTAGTTTTAAGGGGATTTGATAAGTTCCTATATCTTCTTTAATTCTATTGTGGTTGCAAGCTTCTGCTATTAAAATTTTATCGTTTTCTTTTAAAATTTTAAAAGCTTCGATTCCTTTTATAAAGGTTGATAATTCATTTTTTTCATTTGCCATGATTATTGAAAAAGTTGTGATATCAATGAGGGGTTTGCCTTTTTTATCTAAAGTCCATTTATGAACAATATCTATTGCTTGTGAGTCTGTGATTAATAGTTTTAAAAAATTTTGATTTTTCAGAAGTTTTAACTGCTTTTGAAAACGTAAAAATTCATCATTTGAGATTTTTTTATCTGTATTTCTAGCTTTTTTTAGATCCATTCTATAGGCGTAAGTTGAAATAAATCTTCTAAGTAAATGCTCTTGCACAAATGATTGAGGTCGAAGCAGTCTTTTTTCTGGGGTTTCTTCATCCATTGGGATATTTAAAAAAACTATATCATCTTTTTTAAGATGAGGGAAAAGTGTCTGCTGCTTTTTAATAGGCTTATAAACTTTTATGATAAAATTTATGACTTTATCTTTAGCATTGCTATTAGCTAGATCTAAAGATATTTGGGGATAGGTAATCTTATGTGAAATTTTTGGGTTTTTTTTACCTTCAAAATTATTGAAAATTAATATCAGAGATTTATCATATTTTTGAGAGAGATTAATAATTTCAAAGTTCTCATCAAAAGAAATATTTGGATCGATAACTAAAAGCACTAGATCACATTTTTTTAAACAATCTATTGTTTTATCTCTTTTTTTTATCCCAAGAGAGCTTTTTTCATTAATGCCGGCTGTGTCGAAAAGTTTTAAAGGTCCTAAAGTGTGAATCTCCATTAAAGATACTTTGATATCTGTTGTCGTTCCAAAAGTTGGGTCTACTATAGATGTTATTTGCTGAGTTAAAAGATTCATTAGGGTGGACTTTCCGGCATTTACCATGCCAAAAATTCCTATATTTGTTCTTTGTATCATAGGTTATTTGTCCTCTTAGAAAAATGGATAGAATCTCCAAACTCATTTTTCCCCATCTCTTTATTTATAGATCTAAGCCTTGCATTTAAACAGTTAAAACACTCTTCTTTAGTATCTTCTATGCAGGGTTTGTCAGGATAGATTAGATAGTTTTTTCTTAAGTTAATGGGAGTCACAATAGGCATCAAAATATTAGCTCCAGCACTGAGAGCTTTTTCTCTACCTTTTTTATCAAAGACTTGAAGAGCTGTTGTCGCTGCAATATTTACATCCTTTAGAAAAAGCCTTGCCAGGGCAACCATCTTAATGCTAATGGCATACGCATCTTTAAGCCTTGGCTTTACTATATATATAGGGCTCTTTGGATGAGGGACGTAAGGGCCCATGCCTAGCATATCGATATCTAGCTTTTTAAAAAATAATAGATCATTTGCTAAATCATCATATGTCTGATAAGGAAGTCCAATCATAATACCGGTTCCAACTTGGTATCCAATAGATTTTAAATCTTTTAGCGTGTTTACTCTAGTTTTAAACTCGTGCTTACCATCTTTAGGATGGAGTTTTTCATATAGTTTTTCATTAGAAGTCTCTATTCTTAAAAGATATCTTCTGCCTCCGGCATCGAATAATTTTTGAAGGCTTTTTTTTGGCATCTCTCCAAAAGAGAGTGTCATTTGTAGGTTATACTCTTTTTTTATAGTACTAATTACATCTACTAAAAATTCTAATCTTTTTTGAGTTGTTATCTCGCCTGATTGTATACAAAGAGAGCCATAACCTTTATCTGAGCAAAATTTAGCAGCGTTTAGGATTTCTTCTTTTGTCATTGTATAACGATCTATTTTTAGATCTCTTCTAAGTCCGCAATAGAGGCAGTTTTTCTCACAGACATTAGAAATTTCAATAAGACCTCTAAAATGAACTTTGTTATCTTTAAATTTTTCTATAAGAGTATTCGCCAGAGAATAAAGATTTTGAATCTTTTTTTTTGACTTTGTTTTTAAGTAATATAAAATATCTTCTCGGTTAGATATAGAGATCTCTTGTGTCATTTTTAGTCTTCTCTAAGGCTTTTTCTAAGAAGTTTTTTTTACTTTCACTTGTAATTGAATTTTTCTCTTCTTCAATAAGAGTCCATCCAATTTTTTTAGTTTTTTCATCTGCATAGTCTAGTAAGTATTCAGCAAATGTAATGAGTGCATTTGGATGGCAAAGATTTTGGATTTCACCTTTTTTTGCAATATCCATAAAATTTTTACCTGTTCTATTAGATCGATAGCATGCGGTGCACCAAGATGGGATAAATCCTAATTCAATAAGTTCGTGAATAACCTCCGCAGTAGGTCTTTCATCGGCTATTGAGAATTGGCTAGAGTTTTTCGCATCTTTAGTTTTGTTTTTATATCCTCCTATATCTGTTTTTGAGCCAGCAGATATTTGAGATACTCCCATCTTGTAGATCTCTTTTCTAATTTCAGGAGACTCTCTAGTAGATAGTATAATGCCAGTATATGGAACTACTATTCTAATGATCGCAACTAGCTTTTTAAAATCTAAATCATTTACAGGATATGGAACATCTGTGGAGCAAGGCGCATTTTCAGCTTTTTTAATTCTAGGTACTGAAATCGTATGAGG
>JAAKFW010000079.1 GCA_011064905.1 Candidatus Anoxychlamydiales bacterium
TCTTTCTACAAGAATCTGAAAGTTTGATTGATTGTGGAGTTTCTGCTTTTACTTCGGCTGTAAACTGCGTAAAAGAAACAGCAAGATGGAACTTTTTATATTATTTTAAGAATTCAGAGACATTGTTTAAAGAAGCTTTAGAAAAAGAAGATATTGATGAAATAAAGTTTTTCATTGAACATGGTATAGATATAAATCTTTTAACAAAAAACGGTTATACTCCATTAACTTTGGCTATAGCTGAAAAAAAAAATGAAATAGCGAAATTACTAATAGAGCATGGAGCAGATGTTAACCAAAAAGCATGGATGGGTGGAACTCTATTGTCAGAAGCTATATCTAGTGACAATCTTGAAATAGTAAAATTGCTAATAGAGCATGGAGCTGATGTAAATAATATAGATGGCCAACCACTATTGTTTAAGGCTTTATCTCAGGCTTTATCTCGGGCTTTATATAAGGATTTACATAGCGACAATCTTGAAATAATAAAATTGTTAATTGAAAATGGCGCAGATGTAAACTGTAAATCACAGAGGTGGTCAATATTGTACTATGCTACATTTCAAGGAGCTGTTCAAATAGTAAAATTGTTAATAGAAAATGGTGCAGATGTAAACTTTCTATCTGTCCGTGATGAAACACCTCTGATCAGAGCTGTATATAATTTAGACGTTGAAATCGCAAAATTACTAATAAAGCATGGAGCAGTTATAGAATTTTCAACAGAATACCTTGAAAGAACACTTTTGGGTGTAACAAATACAGGTAATGTTGAGATGATAAAATTTCTAATAGGGATGGGCGCAGATTTAGATTATGAAATAGAAATAGAAGATTCAACATATGAATCTCTGTATATGGACAATTTTAAAACAAAATCGCATGCTGAAATGCCATTGTTTAATGCTATATCTAGTGGCAATATTGAAATAGTAAAATTGTTAATAGATCATGGCGCAAATGTAAACTATGTAACAAAGACGAATGAAACGCCATTGTCCAGGGCTGTGAGTGAAGGAAATGTTGAAATAGTAAAATTACTACTAGAGCTTGGAATAGATGTAAACCATGAAACAAAGCCAAATAAATCCTCACCATCAGAAATATTACCTTTTTTAAAAAGCACAACACCCCTGTTCAAAGCTATAATTAGTCAAGATGTTAAAATGGAAAAATTGTTAATAGATCATGGTGCAGATGTGAATTATGTATTAAGCGGAGGAACTATTTTACATCAGCTAAGTTATTTTGCTAATACTAAATTAATTGAACATTTATTTAAAAACTATTCAGAGAAAATAGATATTAGTGCTAGAGATGTTTTAGGAAGAACTCCATTGGAAGTAGCATCAACCAAAAAAATGCAAAAATATTTAATTGAAAAAGGTGCAAAAATCGAAAAAAAAGATGACCTTTTAGAAAAACCTAAGGCTTTAATATTACATGCTATGTATGATCCTAATGGTTCATACCTTGAAAAAAATAATATTCAGTTTTTACAGACTGTCTTAGAAGATTATTCAAAAGTCCCTTCCTTAAGAATATATGATGAAATAGAATTTCTAGAAACTCTTCAAGATCAAAAAGAAGGTTCAATTGAACTGCTTATTATTAGCGCACATGGCAGGAAATCGACCATAGCTTTAAGTCATGAGGCTCGTTATGCAGAAGTGATGGGAACGCAAGGTGTCAATGACAAATTAAAACAAGCTTTAAAAGCTCTCAGTCCAAATGCAACAATTTTACTGGAAAGTTGCTCTACAGGTGAAGGAGATGACAATTTCGCTCAATATTTAATAGGACACGCTCCTAAGGGAGTCAAACTTTTTGCCCCTAAAGAAACTATGTCAGGTATTACTTTTGGATTGACCTCCAAGAAGCCCTTAAAAGTCTCATTTTTTAACACAAGGAAAATGGAGATTACCAAGCTTTTTACAAATTAAAAAGTTTAAAAAAGATAATAAAAGGAAAAATAAAGTATTTAAAGATTGATATGGTTTAACAACTTTGGCTAGATTTGATTTTTAAAATTTTATAAAAATATTTATTTATCAAAAAGTATAGGTTAAAGTAATAATTCCTGTTGCAAAATTCGCAGTATTTCTGCCTCTAAGAGAAAACCAAGCTCCGCTGATAAGAGATAAGTTTTCAGAAAAGTTATACTCAATAGCTGGTGCTAAACTAAGGACATCTTTAGATCTAGCTCCAACTGGAGCTAAAAGGCCTAAAATTGTACCGTTTGTTCCCTTAAAAGTTGATTTATTTTGATATTCGTAAGCCAGATCTATTGCTAGAACAAATTTTTGATAAACACTAAATTCATAACCAAAACTTAAGAAAAATTCATTGCCTGGAGTTATAGTTCCTCTCGTTCCAAAACCTCCTCCATAGCTATTAAAACCACTGACATTTACTTTTGTTGGAATAGTATAGTTAACTGAAAACCTAAATACCATTGGATGAAGTAGAGACCACCAAACAACTTTTGATGTAGTTAAAGCAAAAGATGTTTCATAAGATCCGGAACCTGAGGATTCAACAGCAGCTTTAGTGGGATTAAATTTTTCATATTTTCCAGTTGGAAAAGATTCAGATAGAGTAAATTTAAGTCCAGGAATGAAAGGAGTCTCTTTTATAATACCAATATCTAAACCTATAGTAGTATCAGCGAAATGATTAGATGATTCCAATCCCCGTTTTACATGTAGCCAATCGATTAAAATACCTATATCTATTCTATCTGTAATTCCAACAGCAAGATTAAGTTTTGGATTTATTTCTGTGATATTTTTGATAGAATTGGATTTTCTATTTCCGTCATAAGCAGCATAGTTTACTGCGTAATATATATACGGTTGAACATTTATTAAGCCTTGAGGGAGAGTAGCTCCTGATCCTGTAATTAAAGGACCTCCATACCAAGGGTTAAACATCTTTTTTGCTATTTCAAAATCTTTTTCAGCTTGAGAGAGTTCTTCTTGAACAACTCTCAAAGAAGGAATAGGCTCTTGTTGATCTTTTTTAGCTGGTGGTTTAGTAGGTCTTTTTTGTGTTTCAGAGGAGTTGTTTGTTTGACTTATTTGATAGGATATTGCAAAAGTATTTGTAGAAATTATAAGAAAAAGAGCTAAAAATTTTATATTTTTCATCAAAATTCAATATTTTTTTTTCTACTATTGCATTTTTATTAATTTATTGTATAAAAAAAAACATAGATAGAAAAAGAGGGTAATATGTCTGAAGTTGAAGGTAGCGCTAGTGTTTCTCCTGATAAGTATGAGGCTTATAGAAACGATTTTATAAAGAGTTCAAACTTATTTCAAGAGGCTTTAAATGATTATACTAAAACAACTGAATATCATAAAAAAGAGCAGCTTAAAAAAACTATGGATGAAGCAATGAAAATTATGAATCAGATTGTAAAAGCTGGCTTAAAAAAGAGTGAGCAAACAAAAGAGAAAAAGGTATCTAAAGATTATACAAATTATATGAAAGATGGGAATTCTCAGAATCTCAAGAATTTAAATGATGATTTAGATGATCTTCAAAAATCTATAAAACACTAGAGTTTGATTTTAGCTCTTTATATTTTTTTATGACTTGAAAAGCTAAGGCTGCAGCTTCTTTTCCGCTGGATCCAAAGTTTAGCTGGACAACAACTACTAGCTCAGGTTTTTGCCAGATTTGTTTTTTTGATGCATTTTTAGTGCTTTCAAAAGAGATTGATCCAAACCAAATATTATTATATTTTTCAGCTTTAGACGACGGATTGATATTTGGATTGAACATAAATTCAGCGGTTGAAGTTTTTCCAACAAATTCATTGGATAATTTTTTGTATTCTTGTAGAAGCTTGGGATGTTTTTTTAAATTATTAATAATATTTGCTCTTGCGCTTCCTGCATTTGATGATACAGCTTTTGACATGCCCTCTAAAATCATCTCTCTTATCTCATCGGGCATAAAAACTTTTTGTTTTATCTCAGTTTCATCAGACATTAATAGTTTAGGTTTAAAAATTTTTCCTTTATTTGCAATGGCACCTAACATAATTGCTGTTTGAAGGGGAGTTACAACAAGTGAATGTTGTCCAATAGCAAATGAATATAGAGATGTTTTATTAAAAATTATATCCTCTGGTAAATTACCTTGACTTTCGGCTAAAAGATCTATGCCAGTTTTTTCCCCAATGCAAAAGTCTTTTGCAGTATTTATTAAGGTATAGGGGTTTTCTACAAAATCAGATGCAAGAATTGAAAAATAGGGGTTTGAAGACTTTTCTATTGCCCCAATAAGGTCGACCTTTCCAATGCCAGTATGAGAGCTTCTAGGAAGCCTTCCTTGTTTGTAAATACGGGGATATGCTTTGTTAGCTAATGATTTTGCTACGACAATAGAACCTCCTTTTTTTACTTTTGAATCCCAATAAATATCATCGATAATGGTAAGAGGATTTAAAGCTTTTAAGCTTTTATTATTTTGGATTAGATAAGTATATTTTTCTTTTAGAGCAGTATAAGCAATTAGAAGTTTAAAAATTGATCCGGGTGGAGAAAAGCTAGAAATTGCATATGATTTTGAATAACCGAAACCATTTATAGGATAAAAAGATGAAGCTAAATCTTTTTCTGTTTTTTGATCTTTTGTTTTTCTAACTTTGGGATAATCATATAAAAGTTCTCTATCTAATTCATTAAAGGATCTAACTGTTTTTATAAAACTAAAAACTGAAGCGCTATCTAATTTTTCTAATGAATATTTTATTAAATCAAGATCTTCTGAGAGAGGATCTTTTTTTAAATCTTTTAAAAAAGAGAAGTATGGCATTAAATTTTCTTCATAAACATTTTCTTTCAAGAGATAGGTAATAAATATTGCTGAGTTTTTTTTCCAAAATTTTGAAAACTTTTTATTTTCACATTCATCTAAAAGATCAATATATGGGCGATGAAATTTTTTAGTTAAAATCTCTTCATTTCTTTTTTTCAGCAGAAATTTCTTTTCATTTATCTCTCTCCAATGGGAAAAATAGATTTTATCATAAAGAGGTTTCATTTGAGTTTTGAGAGTGTCTTTTATTCTTAAAATAGCTTTTGAGACTCTCCAATAATTAGATAGGCTAAGATCTTTTACTTTTTCAATTAACTCATCTGGAAAAGAGACGTTGTAGATGCTCATTTTTAAAAGATCTATCAAAAATATTTTATCTCGGTTATCTAAAATATTTGAAAAGAATGTTTTTAAATTTTTTATCGGAACTTTTGTGATTTCTCTGTTTTCATCTAAGTTTTTAATGATATTTACATGATCTAAGTTATTTTCTTTTTTAAAAAGTGCATCGAAAAGAGTTTTTGCATCTTTTGCTTTAGAAAAATATAAAAGAGTTTCAAAGTTTTCCTGAAGCTCGATAGCTGTTTTAATATTATTAATTTTTTCTAGACTATCTTTTATGGGGCTTTTTTTAGGTAAAATCAGATCTAAAAAAAAATCAAAAGAGAGCTCTTTTTCATCGGTTTTTAATCCATTTAAAAAATACTCTTTTGACAATTTCTCTTTGCCATCAAAAATATTTGAGATGTGCAAGGGAGTCTCTAACCATTTATTTATATTTTTTTGTTTAATATCTCTAATCGTTTGATTTGAAGAGGGGATAAAATCATTAGGATCAAATCTTGGATGAGATGCAAGAGTTAAAATCTCTGATGTGTTTGGATCGAGAACAACAATGCATCCTCCTTTTATCCAAGGCTCTTTTAACATCTCATTTTGTTTGATTTTAGGATTGTATCTTTTCGATGAATTTTCTCTTGCTTTTTCATCTTCTAGTAGTAGGTTTTCAGAAAAGATTTGAAGCGGAGCTAAAATTGTAAGATTTACTCTAGATCCGGATTTTGGTTTTTTGTACTTTTCAAGCTCTTTTAAAAAATTCCCTTTAATATCTACTAAAAAAGTTTTTTTCTCATGAAAACCTTTTAATTTTTCATCAACTATTTTTTCAATTGAAGCTTTTCCAACTAAATCTGTAGCACTATAAGAGAGTTTTTTTAACTCTTCTAATCTTTTTTTTATATCTTCTATCGATAATCTTTTTTTTGATATCAAGCTATCTTTATTGTCATAGCCCTCGATTAAATCAGTTAGATCCTTAATCTCATTTGCAATATTAAAATATTCTTTTTGAGAGATTCTTCCCATATATCCTAAAAAATCAGATCCAACCTTATCTAAGGGATAAAACCTTTCAGATGAAATCTCAGAATGAATCCCGGGCCAATTTCTTTGAAGCATTTTTAAGCGATAATAAGTCTTTTCGGAGATATTCTCTTTTATCACAAATGGAATATGAGATAAAATAGATGCTTTTGAGTGGATCATATCTTCGAGTCTTGCACTATCTAAATCAAGTTCCTTTCCCAAAACTTTTGAGAGCTTTTTGATATATTCTTTTCTAACGAACTTTTTTATCGTATTGCTTTTTTCATCTTTTTCGTACTTTATATATGGCAGCTGTTTTATATGTGAATAGTAAATTGTTGCATTGTATTTGACCTTATTTACAGCAAGAGGCTTCCCTTGTCTATCACAGATAATTCCTCGATTAGCCTTTTCAACGATCTCCCGTCTTTTAGGTCTTATGGCATCGATTAGCCTTTTTTCTTTTTGAAAAACACCAAGATGCCAAATTTTAAAGGTAATTATCGCAAACACTATTAGAATAATTTTTGAAATCAAAGATATTTTTTTATATATTGAGTTATCTGACATATTAAAATTTAAATTGTTTTTTCTTTTAACTAATATATAACCATAATATAATTTTACTTGGAAAAAAAGTAAATTTCGTATAAAAATGTAG